>JAGNPU010000224.1 GCA_017989485.1 Neisseriaceae bacterium | reverse complement strand
GGTGACCAGATTGCCCCAAATGCCCACGCGGAAGGTACGAATCTTGAATAAGTCCATCGAGAACAGGGGATTGGGCGTGTGGTTGGCGTAGCGCACATAGCCGAGTAAAAGCGCCAGGCCGATGGCCATGACGGTGATGGCAAACGGCAGGCCGGCCCCCTGGCCCGCAAACTCTAGGCCCAGTGACAATAGCACCACGGCGGAGCCAAACAGGGCGTAGCCCAGAAAGTCCATGTGGGCGTCGGGCTCGCGAAAGTCGGGCATGAATTTATAGGCGCTGATCAGGCCGAGCACGCCGATGGGGATGTTGATTAAAAACACCCAGTGCCAGCTGGCGACCTCAACCAAATAGCCGCCGACCAGGGGCCCGATGATGGGGCCGACCAGGGCCGGCATGGTGGCGTAATTGATCACCGACAGAAACTCGGAACGGTCATAGGCCTTGATTAAGGTCAGCCGCGCAATGGGCGTCATCATGGCGCCGCCTATGCCTTGGATGACCCTAGAAAAGACCAGCGTGGACAAGGTGGGCGACAGAGCGCACAGCAGCGAGCCGACGCAAAACAGCACCACCGCCACCATAAAGGTTTTTTTGGTGCCGTAGCGGTCGGCAAAGTAGCCGCTAACGGGAATCAGCAGGGCCACGGTCAGCGCATAGCTGATGATGGCCGATTGCATGTTGAGGGGCGATTCATTCAAGTCTCTGGCCATCGAGGGCAGAGCGGTGTTCAAAATGGTCGCGTCTAACATTTGCATGAAAATGGCAGAGGCCACAATAATGGGCAGAATTTTTTTGACTTTGGCCGAGATAACGGGCGCCACGTAGTTTTGCATAGTAATCACTCTATTGGGAATAAGACGTCACCGTCACTCATCCCTGGCCTTGTGTGACACGGCGTAGACGGTGAGTGGGCTGATGAATAGGCGATGCGGGTGAGGCTTTTTTAGTATACCTTAACTGTGATGGTATTGCTTTAGGCGATTTAAGGGTTTGTTTTTAATGAAATAGGATGTCACTTGATGAAAGAGGTGAGGGTGTGATGACGCAGACACAAGGGGTGAGGCAGTGCCATTCTTTGACCGAGGTGAGGGCGTCGATCGACGACCTCGACGCCCAAATCGTGGCGCTGGTGGCGCAACGGCAAGGCTATGTGCGCCAGGCGGCTGGTTTTAAGCAAAACCTGTCGGAGGTGCCGGCGCCCGCACGCGTTGAGGCGGTGATTGCCAAAGTGGTGGCGCAGGCGCAGCGCCTGGGTGCCCAGCCAGAAGTGGTGGAGGCCATGTACCGGGCCATGATTGCGGCGTTTATCGCCTATGAGACAAAACAGCATCAGGCCGGGCGGGCGGAATCTTGAAACATAAAAAAACGTGCCCTGTTGAAGGGGCACGTTTGGGGAGGGCCTGGTTTACAGGCTGTAATACATTTCAAACTCTAATGGGTGTGGCGCCATTTGCATGCGCGTCACGTCGGCCATTTTGAGCGTGATGTAGCTTTGTACCCAGTCTTCGCTGAACACGCCGCCGCGGGTTAAGAACTCGTGGTCGGCCTGTAGGGCCGCCAAGGCTTCTTCCAACGAGGTGCACACGGTTGGGATTAGCTTGTCTTCTTCCGGTGGCAGGTCATACAGATTTTTGTCTGCCGCATCGCCAGGGTGGATCTTGTTTTGTATCCCGTCCAAGCCTGCCATCAGCAGTGCTGAAAAGCATAGGTAGGGGTTGGCCATTGGGTCGGGGAAGCGCGCTTCAATACGACGGCCCTTGGTGCTGGCCACGTAGGGAATGCGAATCGACGCCGAACGGTTTTTGGCCGAGTAGGCCAATTTGGTCGGGGCTTCGTAATGCGGTACCAAACGTTTGTACGAGTTGGTGCTTGGGTTGGTGATCGCATTCAAGGCCTTGGCGTGCTTGATGATGCCGCCAATGTAATACAGGGCCGTGTCCGACAGGCCGCCGTAGCCGTCGCCGGCAAACAGGTTTTGGCCATCTTTCCAAATCGACTGGTGCACGTGCATGCCCGAGCCGTTGTCGCCCATAATCGGTTTCGGCATGAAGGTCGCGGTTTTGCCATAGTTGTGTGCCACGTTGTGGATCACGTATTTCATGACTTGCGTCCAGTCAGCCCGTTTGGTGAGGGTGCTGAAGCGGGTGCCGATTTCCATTTGGCCAGCGGTGCCGACTTCATGGTGGTGTACTTCAACGGGCACGCCCATGTCTTCCATCACCATGACCATGGCAGAGCGCATGTCTTGGGCAGAATCGACTGGGGGCACGGGGAAATAGCCGCCTTTCATCATCGGGCGGTGACCGGTGTTGCCGCCGTTCAGGCTTTTGCCTGACGACCAGGCGGCTTCTTCTGCATTGATTTTGAAGCGGGTGCCCGAGGCATCGGTTTCAAATTCCACGCTGTCGAAGACAAAAAACTCTGGCTCAGGGCCAAAATAAGCGGTGTCGCCTATGCCTGAGGCTTTTAAATAATTTTCGGCGCGCTTGGCCACAGAGCGTGGGCAGCGGTCATAGCCTTGGCCATTGGCGGGGTCAATCACGTCACAGCTCATGATGAGGGTAGGCTCATCAAAAAACGGGTCGATGTTGGCGCTGTCTGGGTCGGCGATCAACAGCATGTCAGAGGCTTGCACACCTTTCCAGCCGGCCATAGATGAACCGTCAAATGGCTGACCTGATTCAAACCATTCTTCTGGATCTTCCAACAAAACGTGGGCAGGAATGGTGACGTGGTGTTCTTTGCCTTTGGTGTCGGTAAGGCGTAAATCGATGAAGCGGATTTTGTGTGCCTTTATCAACTCTACGACGTGTGCAACAGACATCTGTGTCTCCTAGTATGGGTGGGGTGATGCGAGAGAAATAATGGGGACACCCATTGTGTACTGGGCTGTCGGTGTATTGTGCCACAAGTTTTTTGATAAAAGAATGGGCCCGAGCAAAAATAATCGGCGTTGCGCTGAAATTTGCCGTATTCCGAGGGCAAAGCACAAAAAAGGGGTGAGGGCCGGACCAGAGCCATGTTTCTTGCATAATAAACGAAGAGGAGCATGGCGCTGACGCTAGGCTTTTTCAGGCTTAAAAGCCAACATATTGACGATAAGAGTTGAAAAAAACCGCGTTTAAGGGCAAAGTATCGACACAATATAATTGAATCCCTATTAAGGTGTGAATATGAACGAATTACGTTACGCGGTTGTCGGTCATCCGATCGAACACAGCCGATCGCCGGAAATCCATTTGGCCTTTGCGCAGCAAGAAGGCATTGCGTTGAGCTATGAGCGCATTTTGGCCCCACTAGACGGTTTTAAAGCGGTGGCGCAGGCTTTTTTTGCCGAGGGCGGCACAGGCTTAAACATTACCCTGCCGTTTAAGGGCGATGCCTATGAGTTTGTGGACGAACACACCGAGCGCGCGCGCGCGGCTTTGGCCGTCAACACCATCAGCAAGTTGCCTAACGGCAAGCTGCTGGGGGACAACACCGACGGCGTCGGCATCGTCAGCGACATTTTGCATAACCTAGACTGTCCTTTAATCGCCCGTCGCGTGTTGATTTTGGGTGCCGGCGGCGCCGTGCGCGGCGTGTTGCAACCGATTTTGGCCCAGCTGCCCCTGTCGGTGACCATTGCCAACCGTAATCTAGACCGCGCCAAAGCCTTGGTGGCACAGTTTGAAGGCCATCAAATCGACATCATGGCCTACGATGAGCTGGCCGGGCACGAGTTTGACGTGATCATTAACGGCACTTCCAGCAGCCTACACAATGAATTGCCACCGATACCCAAAGGCATTTTTACCGAAAAAACCCTGGCCTACGACATGGTGTATGGCGCGGGTTTGACCGAGTTTTTGAAACGGGCCCAGTCTGAAAAAGCCGGTATTTTGGCCGACGGCCTAGGCATGTTGGTCGAGCAAGCGGCGGCATCTTATGAGATTTGGCGTGGGTACAAGCCGGAAACGCGCGCCATTACCAATGCGCTGCGCGAGCAGCTGGCCTAGGTTGACCTATGTTTAAATGGCTTAAATGGCTGATCACCGCTGCCGTGGCAGCGGTGGTTTTATTTAACGTCTACGCCTATGGCGCCATTTTGTTTTGGCGTGCGGTGGGGCCAGAGTCGACGGCGTTTATGCGAGAACGCATGAGCACCATGAAGGCAGAAA
>JAGNPU010000223.1 GCA_017989485.1 Neisseriaceae bacterium | reverse complement strand
AACCCTGTTCAATGAACAGGGTTTTTTTTAGGCTTACGTGTCCTACTTAGTCGCAGTTACGGGCGCAGCCAGACACTAAGTCTTTTAATGCTTCTGGAACCAATAATTGGATGTGCTTGTGGTCTACCTTGATCAAGCCCTGTTGCTGGAATTTCGATAGGGTGCGGCTCACGGTTTCCAGCTTCAGGCCCAAGTAGCTGCCAATTTCTTCACGGCTCATGCGCAAAATAAAGTCGTTGGCGGCAAAGCCACGGGCATAGAGACGATCGGACAGGTTGAGCAAGAAGGCGGCAATGCGCTCATCGGCCTTCATATTGCCCAGCAGCAGCATGATGTTTTGATCGCGGATGATTTCTTTGCTCATCAGGCGATAAAAATGGCTTTGCAGGCTAGGGATCTCGCGGCCTAGGTGTTCCATAGACTCAAACGGCAGTTCGCATACTTCGCTGTCTTCTAGGGCCACGGCGTCACAGGTGTGGGTGTCTGAAGAAATCCCGTCCATGCCGATGATTTCACCCGACATTTGAAAACCGGTGACCTGGTCACGGCCATCCTGAATGGCGATGCTGGTTTTAAAGAAGCCAGTACGAATTGCATAGAGTGATTTAAAAGGCTCATTGCTTCTAAATAAATACTCGCCGCGTTTGAGGCGTTTACTTTGTTTGATGACGGCATCTAATTGAGACATTTCCGTACGATCGAGGCCGATCGGTAAGCACAATTCTCTTAAATTACAATTTGAACAAAGTACTTTTAAAGATCTAATTTTTTCGGTCATTTATGTACTCAATTTTAAAAAAATCTAAACTATCGACCGCAGGCGCCAAATGGCGGCAGGCGGATCGGGACAGCCATGTCAAAGTTTGATGTGGGTCAAGTTGTGGGGCTGTTTTCCAAAGGATTTTAACAGCTTATCTGAAAAATTGCTATGTTGTTGATGCTGAATAGGTGGGGGTAGGGGCGGGGTTTACGCTATATTTACAGTCTTGTGCCGGCTGCTGCCGGTCAATTGTTCATTAAATTTAAAGAGATGTTGGTGCTTTAGGATGATGGCATTGACTAATAGGATGGGCTGACACCTGACTTAAGTAAATAAGGGTAAAGATGGGTGAAAGACACACAGTGTGTGTTATTTAACGAGTGGGGGCGCGGCGAAGGGCATGCGGCACATCAACCAATAAAACAAATTCTGACGGGTTGTGCTGTCAACCGGCATCGGCTTGACCTCTGTCAAAGCACGCCAGGCGAAAAAAAGCGATCCTTATCCTCGCATACGTCACCCTCATGCGGCGAGACGGTTAGGGTGCGTATCCGCATAATTATTTTAAATAAAACATATACTAAGAGTGAATAAATACTATGGGACACTTGTTAGATGTCTACGCGAACCAAGAGGTGGTGTTCGACCGCCCCTTGATTGAACAGCTGGCCGGTTCCGGGCCACGCTATACGTCTTATCCGACCGCCGACCGCTTCCACGATGGTTTTACCGAACAAGATTACCTCAAAGTATTGGGTGAACGACACGCGGGCGCCTTGTTCAAGCCTTTGTCCCTCTACGTACATATTCCTTTTTGCAACACCATTTGCTATTACTGTGGCTGCAATAAAATCATCACCAAAGACACCACCCGCGCCGACCGCTACTTAGATTATTTAGAAAAAGAGCTGCAGCTATTGGCCAAAACCCTGCCGAAGCGGCCGCGTTTGGCACAGCTGCATTTTGGCGGCGGCACGCCCACCTTCCTGAACGACGCGCAGCTGGCGCGGGTGATGCACATGATTAACGTCACCTTTGAGCTGGTGCCGGACGGGGAGTACTCGATTGAGATTGACCCGCGTAAGGTCAGCGAGCAAACCGTGCACCATTTGGCCCAGCTTGGCTTTAACCGCATGAGCGTGGGCATTCAAGACTTTGACCTCGCCGTGCAAGAGGCCGTGAACCGGGTGCAGTCTGAGGCGGAAACCAAATTGGTCATCGATGCGGCCCGCGCCAGTGGGTTTAAATCCATTAGCGTGGATTTGATTTACGGCTTGCCCCATCAGACCACGGCCACCATGGCGGTGACCTTAGAAAAAGTCTTGGCCTTAAGCCCAGACCGCCTGGCGCTGTATCACTACGCCCACCTGCCGCATTTGTTTAAGCCACAGCGCCGCATCGATCAAAACGCCGTGCCCGGCAGCGTGGAAAAATTGGATATTTTGCAAGACTGCGTGACCACCTTGACCGATAAAGGCTATGTGTTTATCGGCATGGACCATTTCGCCAAGCCGGATGATGAGCTGGTTAAGGCCCTGCGTCAGGGGCGCTTACAGCGTAACTTCCAAGGCTATTCTACCCATGCAGACTGTGATTTAATCGGCATTGGCGTGTCCAGCATTGGCAAGGTTGGCCCTAGCTATATTCAAAACACCCGCGATGCCGATGACTATTATGCCGCCTTGGATCAAGGCCATTTGCCGATCATGCGCGGCATGACCTTAACCAAGGATGATTTATTGCGTCGCAGCATTATTCAGGCCTTAATGTGCCGCTTTGCCTTGGCCTTCGACGTGTACGAAGAGACTTACGGCATTGTGTTTGCCGATTACTTTGCCGAAGAGCTGGCGCAGATTGCCGAGTTCGAGCGCCTGGGTTTGGTGGCACAAGACCACGGTTTTTTGGTGGTGACGCCTAAGGGCCGTTTTCTGATTCGCAATATTGCCATGGTCTTTGACCGCCATCTGCGCGAGAAAAAAGCCCAAGCAACTTATTCGCAAACCGTTTAGAATAGGCCCATCACGAACGATGACCGCGCTTCGGCGCAGAGGCTTAGGCAATGGCAAATACCGCAACAACCGCTCAAACGCTGGTTTTTTCCCGCGATTGGATGCATTATCAAACTGAATTAGAAGGTCACCCAGCACTGATGGGCGTGGATTTAAGCGCCCCAGAGCTGGGCAGCAACCATCACCACACCCGTTTCATACGGGTTGCCTACGAAGGCGATGAGACGGGTTTGCCGAATAAGGCCGATGCCCGCCGCCTGCAGCAGCTGTTGACCAGCATACACGCCTATTTACAAGATCAAGCCGACACCGCCGCCCACGTGCGCTATGTGGGGCACGTCTACAGCCACGGCGTGGCCGATTTCGTCTACGTCAGCGACGCCGATTTGACCTGGCCGCAAAGCATTGCCGCCGCCTTGGGCGACAATGAAGACATCGACTATGTGGCGGCGACCTTTCCCAACGATGACTGGGCGTTTTATTTCGAAACCCTTTACCCCAGCGCCTTGGATTTGGCCTTAGACTATACCCAAAACACCTGCCAGCAGCTGCGCCGCAGCGGCGATGCGCTGGCCCAGTCTCGTGCCATTGATTACTACGCCAGCTTCCCTAATCAGGCGGCCGCTCAGGCGTTTGTGGCCCAGCTGCCCAGCCGCTTTGCCGTGGTGGCGCAAGAGGCTGAAGAAGCGGATGACGCCGATGAAGCCCCGTGGTGGGCCATCCAGTTTGGTGCCGAAGACGTGCCTGATTTGGTGACCATGACGGCGATTACCCATGAGCTGGTGCCTTTGGTGTCGGCGCAAGAGGGCCAGTTTGACGGCTGGGGCACGGAAGCGTTGGCGGATAAACCCGCTTAATTGACGAACGACTAATCAACGGGCACACCGGCAGCTTGGGTGTGCTTTGTTGTTGATGGACTAAGATGGCGAACGACACACACAATACCAAACATCGGCCTGCGGGCCAGGCCAAAAAAGGGACCAGCCGTCCCGCCAAGGCCGTGGCCATGGCCAAGACGTCGCTGCACCCGCGTAATGCCCACCAGGGGCGTTACGACTTGCCCGCCCTAGTGGCCGGCACGCCAGAGCTGGCGCCCTTTGTGGCCCCGAATAAATACGGCGACCTGTCGGTGGACTTTAACAATCCATTGGCCGTGGTGGCCTTGAATCAGGCGCTGTTGGCCCAGCAGTACGGCGTGGGCTGTTGGCATTTGCCGCCCTTGTATTTGTGCCCGCCGATTCCAGGGCGGGCCGACTACATCCACTATGTGGCTGACTTATTGGCAGAGGATCAGCCCCAGGGTCAGGTGCCGATGGGCCCCCAGATCAAGCTGTTTGACGTGGGCGTAGGCGCCAGCGCCATTTACCCTTTATTGGGCCACGCCATTTACGGCTGGTCT
>JAGNPU010000222.1 GCA_017989485.1 Neisseriaceae bacterium | reverse complement strand
TTTGGATGGCTTTGACCTGCTCGTTCAAATAGTACTCGCGCTGAGATTTTTCCATTTGGCGCTTCACGCGGCCACGGATGCGCTTCTCAACCTGCAGAATGTCGATTTCTTCTTCCAGCTGCTGCAAGAGGTGTTCTAGGCGCAAGGCCACGTCCACCACTTCCAACACCTGCTGGCGCTGCTCAAGCTTAAGCTGTAGGTGGGCGGCAATGGTGTCGGCCAGCTGGCCGTTGGGCACAATGCTGGTAATCGTCGACAACACTTCACCCGGAATTTTTTTGTTCAGCTTCACAAACTGATCGAATTGGGTCAGCAAGGCGCGGCGCAAGGCCTCTATCTCTTGGCTGTCGTCTTCGTCTAAGTCTACGGGCTCCACGTGGGCCACAAAGTAGTCTTCATTTTTTTCTATCGACTTCACTTCGGCGCGCTGCAGGCCTTCGACCAACACCTTCACCGTGCCGTCGGGCAGCTTCAGCATTTGCAAGACCGTCGCCAACGTGCCTAATTCATACAATTCCTCGGCACTCGGATCTTCCGAACTGGCTTGTCGTTGGGCCAACAGAAACACAGGCAAAGACTGAGCCATGGCTTCTTCTAGCGCGGCAATCGACTTTTCACGACCCACAAACAAAGGAATCACCATGTGTGGATACACCACCACATCACGCAGCGGCAACATCGGCAGCGTCATGATGTTGATATTGTCAGGTTGTTTTTTCGCCATTTAAGTACCTTAATTTAGAATGTCTGATGCTGTACATGGGCTCAAAACAGAATATTTCAAGCGCCCGCGTGCAATTCATTAAAAAAGGCCGTCTACTGCGAGACGGCCTTTAACCTTAGCTTAGGGATATCGCAACCTACGCCTATAGACTACCCACAAACGATTTCCGGTTCAACACCTTCATTGATGACCGCTTCGTTAATCACCACTTTTTGCACATTTTTCAGAGTGGGCAAAACGTACATGGTGTTCATCAGCGAGCGCTCTAAAATAGAACGCAAGCCACGGGCACCGGTTTTACGCGTCATCGCCTGCTTGGCCACGGCTTTAAGCGCCGAAGGCAGGATTTCTAAGGTCACGCCATCCATGGCAAACAAGGCCTGATACTGTTTCACCAAGGCGTTTTTGGGCTGGGTCAAAATATTGACCAACGCCTCTTCATCCAATTCGGTCAGGGTGGTCAGCACCGGCAAACGGCCAATCAGCTCAGGAATCAAGCCAAACTGGATCAGGTCTTCTGGCTCAACGGTTTTGAACAAGGCGCTGATGTCGGCGCGCTCGTCTTTGCTGACGATTTCCGCCCCAAAGCCAATGCCACCTTTTTCAGAGCGGCGGCGAATCACCTTGTCTAAGCCCGCAAACGCCCCACCACAGATAAACAATATATTGGTGGTGTCGACTTGAATAAACTCTTGGTTGGGGTGTTTGCGCCCCCCCTGTGGTGGCACAGACGCCACGGTGCCTTCAATCAGTTTCAATAAGGCCTGCTGCACGCCCTCGCCCGACACGTCACGGGTAATCGATGGGTTGTCGCTTTTGCGTGAAATCTTGTCGATCTCGTCTATGTACACAATGCCGCGTTGGGCTTTGTCGACGTTAAAGTCGCAGGTCGCCAACAGCTTGGTGATGATTTGCTCCACGTCTTCGCCCACGTAACCGGCTTCGGTCAAGGTGGTCGCGTCGGCCATCACAAACGGCACGTCTAGCTTACGCGCCAGGGTTTGTGCCAACAGCGTTTTGCCTGACCCAGTAGGGCCAATCAGCAAAATATTGCTTTTAGACAGCTCGACGCCACTTTTCTTGGCTTCAGGATGGTGTAAACGCTTGTAGTGGTTGTACACCGCCACGGCCAAGGCTTTTTTGGCGTCGATTTGGCCAATCACGTGCTCGTCCAAGCTGCCCACGATTTGCTCTGGCGTTGGCAGGCTGGCAAAATCCACTTCAGCCTCTTCCACGCCCGTGCCCACGCCGGCTTTGGCCGCGGCCTTAGGGTCAACTTCGCCGTCTTGATTAAACAAAACGCTACAAGCAGAGATGCATTCATTACAAATGCAGCTGTCTTTGCCTTGAATTAAATTTTGAACTTCGTTTTCAGATTTACCGCAAAACGAGCAGTATTGAAGTTTTTTTGTCATAGTTAGGCAATCACATCCATTTTACTGGCCAACACTTTGTCGATTAAGCCGTAGTCGCAGGCTTCTTGCGCCGACATAAAGTTATCGCGATCGGTGTCGCGCTCTAGGTCTTCTACCGGGCGATCGGCATGGTCGGCCATCAGTTGATTCAATTTACGCTTTAATTTGATTAATTCGTTGGCGTGAATGGCAATGTCTGACGCTTGGCCTGACAGGCCGCCACCAATCAGCGGCTGATGGATCATCACGCGGCTGTTTGGCAGGGCAAAACGTTTGCCTTTTTTGCCGGCAGACAGCAAGAATGCGCCCATGCTGGCCGCCTGGCCCAAGCATAAGGTCGACACATCTGGCTTAATGAAATTCATGGTGTCAAAAATAGACATGCCGGCACTCACCGAGCCACCGGGCGAATTAATGTACAAAGAAATGTCTTTGTCTGGGTTTTCGCTTTCCAAGAACAATAGCTGCGCCACCACCAAATTGGCCGTTTCATCGGTCACAGGCCCAACCAAAAACACAATGCGTTCTTTTAACAGGCGAGAATAAATATCATAAGCGCGCTCACCACGACCGCTTTGTTCTACCACCATTGGCACAAGGCCAAGGGATTCAATGTTAGGGGTATGCATACCGTCTCCTGATTGTGACTGTTCATTAATTGAGGGCCCAAATGAGCCCTACAATCCTGCGTTGATTGCCGTACGGTAATGACTATATAAGGCCATTTGCTGGGAATGCAAACGCCAAAGTGATTCACACACACATAAAAAATGTTTATTTTACCTTAAAAATAAAAAAAATGATAAGGCTATAGGCCCACACACGATTAATGTCGGCATAAACCTCGGGCACACTCGGCACTTTAGCGGCGCCCGCTGGGCGGCCATAAAAAAACGGCCTCTGCTTGAGGCCGTTGCGCATCAGGGCCACGCCCTCACGTTCAGGTCATCCCCTCAGGGCTTTGCCATGCGGGCGCCTGAGCGAAAACCGTACTGGCGCGCCGTCCACACCAGCCCAAACGCCAACAGTGCCAATGCCGCCGCCACCCAGGGAAACCAATCCACGCCCAGGCCACCCAGCAGCAGACCGCCCAACAGGCCGCCGCCCGCCACCGCCAGATTAAAAATGGTCACCAACATCGACTGGGCCACATCCGCCCCCTCGCCCGCCGTGTCGGCCAGCGCCGTTTGCAACAGCGTTGGGGCACCACCAAACGTCACCCCCCATGCCGCAATGCCCACCAATACCCAGCCGGTTGCCTGGCCAGCAAACCCCATCAGCACAGCCGCCACCGCAAATCCCGCTAGGCTGATTAAGGTCAGCACGCGCAGCCAACCGTCCACCCACAACGCCGTCACCCAGATGCCAACGATAGACGCCACCCCAAACAGCAGCAGCACCGCATCCACCCGCTGGCCCAAGCCCACCGACGCCAAAAAGGGGGCAATATAGGTATACAACAGATTGTGCGCCAGCAGCCAGGCAAACAGGGTCAGCAAAATAGGCCGCACGCCCGGCAAGCAAAAAATGCGTCTGAGGGGCAGGCGCTGCTGGGCCGACTGCCCAGCAAAATCGGGCACCACCAGCCGCACCCAGACGTAGAGCAGCAAGGACAGCAGCGACATCACCCAAAACACGCCGCGCCAATCAAACAGGGTGCCCAACCAAGCCCCCAGCGGCACCCCTAGGCACAGGGCCACCGGCTGCCCGACGCCCGCAATCGCCAACGCCCGCCCCTGCAAATGCGGTGCCACCAGCCGCCGCGCATAGCCGGCCAGCAACCCCCACACCACGCCAGCCGCCATCCCAGCCACCAGCCTGGCCGCCAGTATCACCCCGTAATGGCCAGACCACGCGGTCACGGCATTAAACACCAGCAAGCCGCCAATCGCCAACAAAAACAGCCGCCGCCGCGGCCAGTGGCGGGTCAGGGTAATGACGGGAAAGGGCGCCAACACCGACCCCAAGGCAAAAAAAGGGGACAACCTGCCGGGCAAGGGCCCCAAACACCCCCAACCCCTGCTGAATTTG
>JAGNPU010000221.1 GCA_017989485.1 Neisseriaceae bacterium | reverse complement strand
TGGCCGCCGGCATCGATTTGTATGGCGGCACCATGTTAGAGGGCTCAATTGCCACGGCGGCCTCGGTGCATGCATACGCCACCTTACCGCCTATGGCTTGGGGCACGGAATTGTTTAGCCCATTGTTGTTGGTGGACGACATCGTCGAAACGCCGATGACCTACGCTGACTTTGGCGTCTACGTGCCAACTGGGCCTGGCTTGGGCCTGCGTTTAGACGAAGACAAAGTCAAATTTTATCAACGAGCTTAATGTGAAAAGGAGTAATGCCGATGTTATTTAAAGTGGAGATGGTGGTGAATTTGCCGCTGGACATGCCGGAAGACGTGGCGATTGATTTGAAGGCACGCGAGAAGACCCTGGCGCAAAGCCTTATGGCTTCTGGCAAATGGCGCCACCTGTGGCGCGTGGTTGGGCAGTATGCCAACGTGAGTGTTTTTGACGTAGACAGCAACACCGAGTTACACGATTTATTGATGCAGTTGCCTTTGTATCCCTATATGGATGTGACCGTGACGCCTTTGTGCCGTCATCCCTCATCCGTCCACGACAACGATCAATAATAAAAACCTAACGACAAAGTAGTAGGAACGCAATATTGCGACTAAAAAGGAGAAATACCATGGCAGTGAAAATGACGACCCCAGAGTTCATCAACGGCTTTTTGAAAACCGCCGCCGGCTATGACAGCGCCGAAGGCAACCCACGGGTCAAAGAAATCATGCACCGCATGCTGGTCGACATCAACGTGATGATGGACGATTTGGCGATTACCCCAGAAGAGTTTTGGGTGGCGGTGTATTACATCGGCCGTTTGGGCGCCTCTGGTGAGCCCGCGTTATTGGCCGCAGGCCTAGGCTTAGAGCGGATGTTGGACATGCGTCAAGATGCCGAGGACGAAGCCGCAGGCCGTTTGGACAAAAACGCCACCCCACGCATTATTGAAGGGCCTTTATACGTGGCGGGTGCACCGGTATGTGAAGGCGAAGGCCGTATGGACGATGGCAAAGACACGGTGGCTTCGGAAATGTATTTGCATGGCAAAGTGACCGATGCCGACGGCAACGTGATTCCCAATGCCATGGTTGAGGTGTGGCACGCAGACAGTAAGGGCGGCTACTCTTATTTTGACCCCACCCAAAGCGACTACAACCTGCGTCGTAAGATCAATGCCACTGCCGATGGGCGTTATGTGGCCCGCAGCATTGTGCCTTCTGGCTACGGCGTGCCCCCACAAGGCCCAACCAATGAGTTGCTGCATTCGATTGGTCGTCATGGCAATCGCCCTGCCCACATTCACTTCTTTGTGTCGGCGCCAGGGTTTGCGCATTTGACCACGCAAATTAATTTGGACGGCGATCCTTACCTACATGATGACTTTGCGTTTGCCACCCGCGATGAGCTGATTGCCCAGGCGGTGCGTGTCGACAGCCCAGAGGAAATCAAAGCCAAAAACATGACCCGTGATCACTTCTATGATGTGGAATACAACTTTGTCTTGGCCAAGGCCAAAGAAGAGGTTCAAGAAGACCGTATCGCGCGTCAACGTGCATTGGCATAGTGTGTGACCGTAGGCCCCGTGCTGGTCATGGGGCCTACTTAACTAGGCATAAATATATGATTAATAAAATAAGTCCCTCCCTGAGTGACGCCGTCGCCTCGATTCACGATGGGGCCACCATCATGATCGGGGGCTTTGGCACCGCAGGACAGCCCGCCGAATTGATCGATGCCCTAATCGAGCAAGGCGCTAAAGGGCTCACCATCATCAACAATAATGCCGGCAATGGCGACATAGGCCTGGCGGCGTTATTGAAAGCAGGACAGGTCGAGAAAATGATTTGCTCTTTTCCCCGACAGGTTGATTCCCACGTCTTTGACGACCTATACCGTGCGGGCAAAGTGGCCTTAGAACTGGTGCCGCAGGGCAATCTGGCGGCCCGTATCCAGGCGGCCGGTGCAGGCCTTGGGGCCATTTTTACCCCAACCGGCTACGGCACGTTGCTGGCTGAAGGCAAAGAGACCCGAGAAATCAATGGCAAGCACTACGTGTTGGAATACCCCATCACGGCCGATTTTGCCTTGATTAAGGCCTATTGCGGCGACCGTTATGGCAATTTGCGCTACCGTAAAACGGCCCGTAACTTTGGGCCCATTATGGCGACTGCGGCCCAGTGTACGATTGCGCAGGTGTCTGAGATTGTGGCCATCGGCCAGATGGATCCCGAGTGTGTGGTGACGCCCGGTATTTTTGTGAAACGCGTTGTGCATGTTGCTTAAGTTGATGCTTAAACACAAGAGAGAACAATAATGAGTAATCAACCTATGGGCTCAAAAAGCCTAAACCATCAGGGCCAACCGGGCCCGCAGTATCAGGCCCGTAGCCGTGATGATATTGCCAAACGAGTGGCGCAAGACATCCCCGAAGGGGCGTATGTGAATTTAGGCATCGGTTTGCCCACCCGTGTGGCGCAATACCTAGATGCGGGCAAAGAGATTTTTTTACACAGCGAGAACGGCCTGCTGGGCATGGGGCCTGCGCCGATGCCGGGTGAGGAAGATCCTGAATTAATCAACGCGGGCAAAGAGTTTGTGACGCTGTTGCCCGGTGGCAGTTTTTTCCATCATGGTGATTCGTTCACCATGATGCGTGGGGGCCACATCGACATTTGCGTGTTGGGGGCTTTTCAAGTGGCCCAAAACGGCGACTTGGCCAATTGGCACACTGGTGCACCGAACGCCATTCCCGCCGTGGGCGGGGCGATGGACTTGGCCATCGGCGCCAAGCAGGTGTTTGTGACCATGGAGCACGTGACCAAAAACGGCACCCCGAAAATCGTCAGCGCCTGTACTTATCCCCTCACGGGCATGGGGTGTGTTAACCGAATTTATACCGACCTAGCCGTCTTGGACGTCATTGATGGGGGCCTGTGGGTGGTGGAGATGGTCGACGGCATGGATTTGACGTCATTACAAAACGTCACCGAAGCCCCCTTACATTTGAAAGCATAGAGGAAACAGCATGAGCGTGTATATTTGTGATGCCATTCGCACCCCGTTTGGGCGCTATGGTGGTGGCCTGTCCAGCGTGCGCACCGATGATTTGGCTGCCCTGCCGATTAAGGCCTTAATGGCGCGAAACCCACAGGTAGACTGGGCCAGCGTTGATGACGTGATTTATGGCTGCGCCAATCAGGCGGGTGAAGACAACCGCAACGTGGCGCGCATGGCGGCATTGCTGTCGGGCTTGCCAGAGACGGTGCCCGGCAGCACCATCAATCGCCTGTGTGGGTCTAGCCTGGACGCCATCGGGACGGCTGCGCGGTCGATTAAGTCGGGCGAGGTGCATTTGATGATAGCCGGGGGCGTGGAAAGCATGTCGCGGGCGCCGTTTGTGCAGGGCAAAGCCACCAGCGCGTTTAGCCGTGCGGTCACGTTGGAAGACACCACCATAGGCTGGCGCTTTGTGAACCCGTTGATGAAGCAACAGTACGGCGTCGATTCGATGCCGCAAACGGCGGAGAACGTGGCCGTTGAGTTCAACATCAGCCGTGCCGATCAGGATGCCTTTGCCTTACGCAGTCAGATGCGGGCCCAAGCGGCTCAGGCACAAGGGCTGTTTGCGGCAGAAATCGTGTCGGTCAGCGTGCCCCAGCGCAAAGGCGAACCGGTACAGGTCAGCGTGGACGAACAGCCGCGCGGCAACAGCACGCTGGCTGGTTTAAGCCAGCTTAAGGGCGTGGTGCATCCTCAGGGCAGCATCACCGCGGGCAATGCGTCTGGGGTCAACGACGGTGCCGCCGCCTTGCTGTTGGCGTCAGAGGCCGGCATGAAGCAACACGGCCTAACCGCCAAGGCCCGAGTGCTGGGCATGGCCACCGCTGGGGTGGCGCCGCGCATCATGGGCTATGGCCCCGCGCCTGCGGTGAAAAAAGTATTGGCCCAAACCGGCCTCAGCCTGGCCGACATGGACGTGATTGAGCTAAACGAAGCCTTTGCCGCTCAGGCGTTGGCCGTACTGCGGGATTTGGGCTTGCCCGACGATGCCGCCCACGTGAATCCGAACGGTGGGGCGATCGCCCTAGGTCATCCCTTGGGGGCGTCGGGGGCGCGTCTGGTGACCACGGCGCTGCACCAGTTGCAGCGCACGGGTGGGCGCTATGCCTTATGCAC
>JAGNPU010000220.1 GCA_017989485.1 Neisseriaceae bacterium | reverse complement strand
GCTGTGCACCGAGCCTCGGTTAAGTAATCAGCCATGGTTGCCTGCAATAGGCTTAAGGCACCCGCCACCTCTCCCGCCAGCGCCACGTCCACGGCATAGCCGCGTACGGGAAAATCGGCAAATAAGGGATCAGGCCCCAGCTGAATGACCCGACAGCCTTCAGGCAACGCTATTTGACTCAATACCCAAGGCGCCAGCGAATCAATGACCAACAGTACATCTGCCTGCGCCAGCCAAGGGTGAGGATCCCCCCCAGCAGCCATCTCATCGTTGCTGGCTATGGCCAACTCCGTCGCCCAGAACTCCACCACAGGCATCCCCCATTCATTGGCCAACTGGGCCAATGTGGCCACCCCAGCCTCAGAACCTGCGCCCCGTTGTGCCAAAATCACGGGGTTTTGTGCCGAAGCCAAACAGGCCGCCGCCTCGTCTAAAGCCTTTCGAGTGGGTACATACGCCGAGGGTTGCTGCCGCGTTGGCGCCTGCAAAGCCGCCTCTTCAACCTCGTACACATCACATAAAGGCTCGCGCGGCAGGCTTAAATACACTGGCCCTTTGGGTAAGGATTGCGCAATGGCAAACGCACGATCTATGTGCTCAGCCATTTGTGCCGGCACCCTCAGTTCAAAATCCCACTTCACCGATTCACGTACCAAAGCAGCCTGGTCCCGCATTTCCTGACCATAACCGATGGGCGTATTACGGCTGCCCAAATGGCCGTGTTCGGTGATGGGGGTACGGCCGCCCAGTAAAACAGTGGGGATATTTTGACAATGAGCATTGATTAAGGCCGTCACCGAGTTGGCTAAACCGACATTGGTGTGCACCATCACCGCCTGCGCTTTGCCCGTGGCAAAATAATAGCCATTGGCCATGCCCATGGCGGCGTTTTCATGCGGGCAATTGATGAGGGTGGGGATGTTTTTGCCTTCTGCCTGACACTTGGCAATGCTTTCAATCAGGGGCGGATGGTCCGTGCCTGAGTTAATAAATAGATAGGCCACATCATGGGCCACCAAACGGTGCAATAAGGTTTCTGTGGGTAAAACGGTGACGGTTGCCATGAACTCACTCCTGTCATAAGGCCCTAACCAAGGTCAGGCATGCCCTGTAAAGAATTCTTTCTCAAGATGCTTTAGGGCGCGCAGATGACCCAAAGCCCTGCTTTATTATGACGGTGCTCAAGACGGTTTTAACAGCCCACAAAACGACTAAGTGATATACTCAAAATGAATAAATAAAACCATACAGGGAAGGCTCAGGCCACGGCCAGACTGAATCGGCACTTCGGCCCGAACAAAGCCGCGCACGGCATCAGGACGATTAAAAAGCAAGAGGCGGGATGTCTCCCATGACGGTATAGGCCACACTATGCCTTACACGCAGCCACAGCCCCTCGGCCCGGCTCGTCTGACCCAAACAAGACAGGAGGCATACATGAGCACAACCAACCCATGGACAAGCGACGACGCACGCTGGCAGGCGGTCACGACGCGCAACAAGGCCGCAGACGGCTTTTTTGTCTACGCCGTGCGCACCACCGGCGTGTACGCTCAGCCGTCCAGTGCCGCTCGCTTGCCCAAGCGTGACAACGTGGTGTTTTTCCCCACCACCACAGCGGCCGAACAGGCAGGCTATCGCCCCAGCAAACGCCTGCGGCGGGGGCAGCCGGCACTAGACGACAGCCTGGCGGCCAAAATTGCCGCCGCCTGTCGCTACATTGAGCAGCACGAAGACGGCATCCGCCTGGCCAACATCGCCGAGCATGTGGGCCTAAGCCCATTTCACTTTCACCGCCTCTTCAAAACCACCACCGGACTCACCCCCAAGGCCTATGCCAACGCCCAGCGCAACCAGCGTTTACGCGCCAGCCTGAATGAAACCGACCGCGTCACCGACGCCATTTTTGAGGCTGGGTTTAATGCCAGCAGCCGCTTTTACGAAACCTCAGCCGCCGTCCTGGGCATGACCCCAAAAGCCTGGCGCGCCGGCGGCAAAGGCATGCACATTTATTTCGCCCTAGGCCTGTGCTCACTCGGCGACATTCTGGTGGCCCAAAGCGACATGGGCATTTGCGCCATTTTATTGGGCGATGACGCCCATGCCTTATTAAAATCGCTACAGGACACCTTCCCCAAGGCCGAATTAATTGGCGCAGACCCTCAGTTTGAACAGGTGGTGGCTCAGGTCGTCGGCTTTATTGAGGCGCCCCAAATCGGCTTGACCCTGCCCTTAGACATTCGCGGCACGGCATTCCAACAGCGGGTTTGGCAGGCCTTGCGCGATATTCCGGTGGGGTCGACGGCCAGCTACGCCGACATTGCCCGGCGCATTGGCGCCCCTAAGGCCATGCGCGCCGTGGCGGGCGCCTGCGCCGCCAACGTTCTGGCGGTCGCCATCCCCTGCCACCGCGTGATCAAACAAGACGGGGCTCTCTCCGGATACCGTTGGGGCATCGAACGCAAACGCGCCTTATTGAAGAAGGAAGCAAAACCATCATGAGGCCAACTTGCGGTAGGGTGGGTCAAGCACAGCGGACCCACCCTACCCAAACAGGGGGAATAAACAAACCATGGTGAGCATACGTCCACGACAAGGCAGCATCCTCACGGTCAGCGATTGGCGCAGGGAAACGGCTGTGGATAAGATAAAGCGGTGAATGACTGCGCTGGATTAAACAAACCATGGACTTGCCCACATTGGGTCACGCGGCAGCGAGCCTGCTGTGCCGCCCGCCCCAATCGCCAAGCACTCGTCACCATCAGCGCCACCGCCAAGAGGCCTTTTTCAACAGCACGCTGGCCAAACACCCCAACACAATGCCCCAAAATGCTGCCCCCAAGCCCCACACCACCATGCCTGACGCGGTCACCAAAAACGCCACCACGGCGGCTTCCCTGTCCTCGGCCTCGGCCATCATGATGCCAAGATTACTGCCCATTGCCCCGATCAGCGCCAAGCCGGCCAGCAAGGCCACCAAGGCCGAAGGCAGGGCCGTAAACAGCAGCACGATGCTGCCGGCAAAACAGCCGCCCAACAAATAAAACACCCCGTTGGCAATGCCGGCAATATACCGCCGATCGGGGTTTTCATGGGCTGCTTCGCCCGTACACAAAGCCGCCGTAATGGCCGCCAACACGATGGTGATGCCGCCGGTACAGGCCACCGCCATCGAGCTGAGCGACGACACGATCAGGGTCGGCCTCGCTGGCGTTTGATAGCCAGAAAGGTGTAGCACGGCAATGCCCGGCATAAACTGTCCGGTCAGGCTCACCACCAACAGCGGCAGGGCCAGGCTCAAGGTACTGGCCCAATCCCACTCAGGGGTGATCCACTGCGGCGTACTCCACACCAAGCGCATGCTGCCCCAATCCGTCAGTCCCAAGATGCTGACCAACGCCACCCCTACCGCGCCCACCCACACAATGGCGTAACGGGGCTGCCAGCGCCGGGCCAATAGATAGACCGCCAGCATGGTAAAGGCCAAAAATGGCATGGTGGTTGTGGTTTGGAAGGCTAGGCTACAAAACTGGAACAAAATGCCCGCCATCATCCCCGCCGCCACGCCTTTGGGCAATAAGCGCATGAGCCGATCAAAATAGCCACTCAGGCCGATCAGCCCTAACAGCACGGCCGCCGTCAAATAGGCCCCCACCATTTGCCCTAGGGTCAGCTGCGGAAACAAAGACACCAGCAAAGCACTGCCGGGCGCCGACCAGGCCGTAATGATGGGCACTTTCAAACGCCAGCTCAGCCAAATGCCCGTGAGCCCAGCCCCAATCGAAATCCCCCATATCCATGAGGTCATCATCTCGGTGCTGACCTGCGCCACCGTCGCGGCTTGAAACAGGATTAACAAAGGCCCGCTATAGGAAATCAAGACCGCCAAAAAACCTGCCACTATGGCAGACGCAGAGACATCTTGGCGCAGTTGCCGCATCATGATGGGCCGCCGAACAAACGCGAATAAGCATAGCCCCCATGAACACACCAGGGGACGGAAGTAATGACGGACATGCAGCGCTCCTCTATAAGCACAAATGCCTGGCACAACCGCCCTGCTCTGTGGCGGGGCTGATTAAGGCACAAGACAAAACCGTCAGGCGACTGGCGCCTGACGCAGACTAACTAGGGGGTTAAATGTGGTAAATGTCGATGACTTGATGGATGTAATCATTCTTCAACACCACATATTTACGGGTAAA
>JAGNPU010000219.1 GCA_017989485.1 Neisseriaceae bacterium | reverse complement strand
TCGTATGAGGGCTATATGGACGTGCCCAAAGACGTCATGCAGGGCTATGCCATCATGGCCGACGAGGCATTAACCCAATTCAAGCTGGCCCATGCGGCACTGCCCACCCACGTTTTCTTACAGGGCGGCGTTGGCGGTCTGGCGGCAGCCGTGGTCGCCCAGCTTTGGGAAACCTTAGGGGCAGACGCGCCGACATTCATCGTCGTGGAACCCGACAAAGCAGCCTGTCTGTATGACAGTGCGGTGGCGGGCGTGCCCGTTGCGGTGAAGGGCGATTTGGATACGGTCATGGCGGGCCTCGCCTGTGGGGAAGTGTCCTTACTGGCCTGGGCGATTTTAAAACCCTCCGTCCATGCCTTCATGCAAATTGATGATGAGTCTGCCCTCAATGTCGTGCGCCTTCTGGCCCACGGTGACGCCAACGGACAGGCAAAAATTGTGGCCGGCGAATCTGCCGTCGCCGGTTTAGCAGGCGCCTTGGCCAGCAGCAACCATGACGGCCTACGCGCCGATCTGGGCCTAGATCAGCACAGCCACATTCTTGTGTTTGGCAGCGAAGGCGCCACCGATCCGGAGCTGTATGAGCGCATCGTGGGCAAAACCGCCGAAGCCGTTTTGGCCTGACACGGAGACATGACCATGTATCACATTAATCGAGAACGGCTGATGAAGCAGATCTTCGATTTGGCCAAAATAGGCGAAATTGAAGGCGGCGGGTGCGCCCGCCTGGCCTTAACCGACGAGGACAAAGCCGGCCGAGACCAGGTCGTGCAATGGATGCACGACCTGGGCTTGACGGTTGAGGTCGACGCCATCGGCAACGTCATTGCCACCCGTGCGGGCCGACTGGCCTTGCCCCCCGTCATGACGGGCTCACACATTGACACCGTCCGTACCGGAGGTAAATACGATGGCAATCTGGGCGTTCTGGCCGGACTGGAAGTCATCGCCACCCTAAACGAGCAGCATATTGAAACCGACCATCCGATCGCGGTGGCCTTTTTTACCAATGAAGAAGGCGCTCGCTTTGCGCCAGACATGATGGGCAGCCTGGTGTTTCAAGGGGGGCTGCCTCTGGCTGAGGCCTTAGCAACCGTGGGCATTGATGGCTCCACCGTGGCAGAAAACCTGGCCCGTATTGGCTATGCTGGACCACGAGCCGTCGGCAACAATCAGGTGCATGCCTTTGTTGAGCTCCATGTCGAACAGGGACCGGTATTAGAACAAGAGGACGTCACCATCGGCGTGGTCACGGGGGTGCAGGGCATACACTGGACCGAGTTCACCATCACCGGCGTGTCTAACCATGCCGGCACCACGCCCATGCATTTGCGCCATGATGCGGGGGCGGCTGCGGCAGAAGTCATTCATTTTGCCCAAGGCCTCACCAACACGCTGGGGCCGGACCAATTGGCCACCACCGGCATGGTGCAATACTCGCCCAACCTCATCAACGTCATTCCCAACCAAGTGGTGTTTACCGTAGATTTACGTAACGTAGATGGGCCACGGCTGCATGAGGCGACGCAGCGTCTGTTCGCCTTTAGCGACACTGTCGCCAGCAAACACGGCGTCACCATCCAGCACCGCAACCTGGCCGATTTTGCCCCGGTTCGTTTTGATGAGTCGGTTGTGAATCTGGTGGAAAGCATGGCCATCGCCCACGGCCAAAGCACACGACGCATGCCCAGCGGGGCCGGCCACGATGCCCAAATTCTGGCGGCCCTGTGTCCCGCCGGCATGATTTTCGTGCCCAGCGTAAAAGGCCTGTCGCACAACGTCGCCGAGCTCACCATGCCGGAAGACATTGAGGTGGGTGCCAATATTTTACTCAACACCCTCATCGCATTAGCCACCCAAAAATCATAATCACACAACAAAGGAGCACACATCATGTCACGTTTCATCAACGTTGCGGCCGCACAGCTGGGCCCAATTCAAAAAACACACAGCAAAAAAGAAGTGGTTGAGCGGCTGGTTCAGCTCATGGTCGATGCCAAAAAAATGGGTTGCGACCTCGTCGTTTATCCAGAGCTGGCGCTGACCACTTTTTTCCCACGCTGGTACGTCGAAGACATCTCTGAATTCGATGGCTACTATGAAAAAACCATGCCCAATGCAGACACCCAAATCCTGTTTGATACGGCTAAGCGCTTGAGCATTGGGTTTTATCTTGGCTATGCGGAATTAGACGAGGGCCCACAGGGCACCCACCGATACAACAGCGCCATTTTGGTCTCTCAACAGGGCGAGATCATTGGCAAATACCGCAAAGTCCACTTGCCCGGGCATGCCACACACGAGCCTTGGCGTCGCTTCCAGCATTTAGAAAAATATTATTTTGAACCTGCGCATACTTTTGACGTTTGGCCCGCATTTGGCGGCCAGTTTGGCATGGCCTTGTGCAACGACCGACGCTGGTCTGAAACCTATCGCGTGATGGGACTGCAAGGCGCAGAAATGATTTTAATGGGCTACAACACGCCGGTACACAATCCGCCAGCGCCAGAACACGATGATTTGTCCATGTTCCATAATCATTTGGTCATGCAATCGGGTGCCTATCAAAACGGCACCTGGGTCGTCGGCGTGGCCAAGGCGGGTAATGAGGAGGACTGTGAAATGATTGGCGGCAGCTGCATCATCGCCCCTTCGGGTGAAATTGTGGCCGCGTGTTCGACCAAGGGGGATGAGTTGGCCGTTGCTCGCTGCGACCTAGACCTCTGCCACTCCTATAAAAGCACGACGTTTAATTTTGACAAACACCGTCGACCAGAAGCATATGAATTAATCACCACCCAACGCGGTGTGGTGGTGAAGGCATCATAAACAATTAACGAACGGCATATTGACGACTGAGGCAGAAATAATGAGTTAAAGCAACACCCTACAAAGGAGAAGGACATGGAGACAAAAATGGCGAAAACAATATCGCATAATAACCCTGACATAATAACAGAAAATGGCTTCGAGGCCAAACTGTACCGAAAAGTGGCCTTTAAAATCATTCCATTTTTAATGATTTGCTATATTGCCGCCTACTTAGACCGCGTCAACGTCGGCTTTGCCAAACTGCATATGCTGAGTGATTTGCAGTTTAGCGAAACCGTATACGGCTTAGGTGCGGGCATCTTTTTTATTGGCTATTTTTTATTCGAGGTACCCAGCAACTTACTCATGCACCGCATTGGCGCCAAAAAAACCATCGCCAGAATCATGATTTTATGGTCCATTATTTCGGCGGCCATGGCCTTTACCCAAACCGCGACGCAGTTTTATATTTTGCGGTTCTTATTGGGCGCGGCAGAGGCGGGCTTTTATCCTGCGGTGATTCTATACCTCACCTACTGGTTCCCTTCCAATCGCCGTGGCAAGGTCACCGCCATTTTCATGATTGCCGTGCCGATGGCAGGCATTCTGGGTGGGCCTTTATCGGGCTGGATCATGGAGACCTTCAACAACCCCTCGGGCATGAAGGGCTGGCAATGGATGTTCATCATCGAAGCCGTGCCCTCTTTGCTGCTGGGCCTGCTGGTCTTTCGCTGCCTCAACGACACGATTGAGGACGCCAAATGGCTAAACCCAGAAGAAAAACGGTTTTTGAGCGCACGCATTGCGGTAGAGAAAAAAGACCGTATTGAGCATGTGTCGCTGCTGGAGCTACTGAAAGACAAGCGCGTCATCCACATGGCCTTAATCTGTTACTGCACCGTTTCCAGCCTCTCCGGACTCTCTTTTTGGCTGCCCAGCGTGATTAAATCCACAGGGGTTAATTCTGTTTTGCACATTGGCCTGCTGACCGCCGTGCCCTATCTGTTCGCGGTGGCGTCTATGGTGTTGGTGTGCAGCCATTCGGACAAAACCGGCGAGCGCCGTTGGCACATGATTATTCCGTTCATTATTGGCGGCATCGGCCTGGCGCTGAGCACCCTGTTTGGCCACAACCCCGTCTTGGCTATCGCCATGCTGTCGGTGGCTGCGGCGGGCACCATGGCCTGCTCGCCCTTATTTTGGAGCCTGCCCACGGCCTTTTTGGATGGGCGTAGCGCCGCCGTCGGCATTGCCGGGATTAACTCTTTTGCCGGCCTGGCCGCCTTCTTTAGCCCCTTCATCATAGGCTGGATTAAAGAAACAACGGGCTCAACCGACTTAGGCATGTATTTTTTGGCCAGCTTTACCCTTTTGGGGGCGATTTTAGTGTATTTGGTCCC
>JAGNPU010000218.1 GCA_017989485.1 Neisseriaceae bacterium | reverse complement strand
GGTCTACCCCGGCAAACGGCTCGTCCAACAAAATAAACCGCGGCTTGGTCGCCAATACGCGCGCAATCTCTACTCGACGGCGCTCGCCACCGGACAAGGACAGGGCATTATTGTCCCGCAAGTGGCCCACGTTTAAGTCGTCCAAGAGCTGGTCCAGCTCTCTGGCAATGACCTTCTTGTCTTTTTCGTTGATTTCCAAAATGGCCTGAATGTTTTCGGCCACCGTCATCTTGCGAAAAATCGAGGCTTCCTGCGGCAAATAGCCCAGGCCCAGACGCGCACGCAAATGTATCGGCATGCTGGTCAAGTCTTCGCCATCCAAGTCAATTTGGCCGTCGTCGGCGGCAATCAGGCCCACCACCATATAGAAGCTGGTGGTTTTGCCGGCGCCATTCGGCCCCAATAGGCCTACCACTTCACCGCTTTTAATGCTCATCGACACGTCTTTGACCACCATGCGTTTCTTATACGACTTTTGCAGGTTGCTAATGGTTAAGACGCTTTGTTGTTCTGTGCTCATATTATTTGGATTTCTGTGTGGTAGAGGGCTGGAGGATGACGCTCACGCGGCCGCCCGACTTGGCCCCTGCCCCTTTAACGGTATAAATCTCGGTATTGGTGTTGTAGGTAATCACATGACCCTTCACGCGATCGCCCTCTCGGGTCACCAAGGCATTGCCGGTTAAGACGGCGATGCCGCTCTTGCTGTCATAGGTGATTTGACTGGCCTGGCCGGTCACATACTCATTCTTGTCGTCCAGCTTTTGCCGCATGGTGGTGGGACTGCCCTTGCTGATCATGTTTTGGTTGCCCTGATCGTCCTGCTTGACCGACACTTCAGCGCCGGTGATTTTCAAAGTGCCCTGCACGATCACCACGTTGCCGGTAAACACCGTCAGCTGATTGCCCTGATCCAACATGCCTTGATCGGCCTCGATGTTAATCGGTTTTTCACGGTCGGCTTTTTCTGCCCAAGCAGGACTTGCCGCCAACAGCAGTGCGCCTGCGGCCCAACCAAAATACTGCTTATTTATCATAATAAGTTGCCCTAACTCTGGAATCTAAATTCAATAATTGGCGCTCGCCATCATACCGAAAACCGATGGTGGTGCCGTGTGAAGGCCCATACTCAAAGGCCGTCGGCGCTGTGGTGACGGCGGTTTTGCTGTCTATTTGCACCGCCAAGGCGGTGGTGACGATTTTCATCGCCGGCTTCTCTGCCGTGGCGCTTTTGGTCAAGGTGACTTTTTGATCAAAAAACAGTTTCTTGGTCTTGTCATTATAGGTGGCGCTGTCGCCGATCACATGAAACTCGTGTACGCCGGCCTTATACAGGTCGGCATCCGGTTTTTCAAAATGCACGTCGTCGCTTTTAGGGAATTGCCACACTTTGGCCGCCACCAACGCTTCGCCCAGCAAGCCTTGCTCGTCATAACGTTTGCCGTCGGCGCCCAGCATCACGTACTGGGGCTCGCCCGGGTCTAATTCTGGCGTTGCGTCGTCTAGCTGAGACACGTTGTTCAACCAAAAGCTAATCCCCACCAGGCCCGCCATCAGAATGGCGGGAAAGGTAATCGAGGCACGAACGGGGATCATAAAAGGTAGCCGTTCAATGCGTCGTCCAAAGTCCCTTGTGCCTGCATGATGAGCTCACACAGCTCGCGTACGGCCCCACGGCCGGCGCCGCGCTTGGTCACATAGTGGCTGTGTTGCAACACCAAATCATGCGCCTCAGGCACGGCCACGGCAAAGCCACAGCGCACCATAGGCGGTAAATCCACCACGTCGTCGCCAATATAGGCGCACTCTTCGGCACTGACCCCGGCCTGATCCAACAGGGTGGCAAACGCTTCGCGCTTGTCGTGTACGCCGGCCATGTAATGGTTAATGCCTAAGCTCTTGGCGCGGATGGCCACGCACTGCGCGTCTCGGCCCGTCATGATGGCGGTTTTGACGCCGCTGGCCTGCAATAGTTTTAAGCCTAGGCCATCCAAGGTATGAAAGGCCTTAGACTCATCGCCTTTTGGGGTCAAATAAATTTGCCCATCGGTCATCACGCCATCAACGTCCATAATCAATAGTTTTATTTTTTGCGCCCGTTCGGTCACATTGTGCATAGTCGCTCCTTCTGTGGTTCTGCTGATTGGGTCACACAATACCGGCTCTGAGTAAATCCTGCATGTTCAGCGCCCCAACCAATACGTTGTCTTCGTCTACGGCCAATAGCCCACCGATGCGGTTTTTTTGCATCACGTGCAGTGCCTCATTGGCCAATTTATCCGCCGCAATGGTCTTAGGCTGATGGCCCATGACCTCGTCTATGCAGATGTTTTTTAAATCATCTCGGGTTTGAAACAGCCGACGCAGGTCGCCGTCGGTGAAAATCCCCACCGCATGGCCGTTCGCATCCACCACCGCCGTAAACCCTAAGCTCTTCTCGCTCATCATCACAACCACTTCTTTTAGGCCCGTGCCCAAAGCCACCATAGGCAGGTCGGCACCGCCGTGCATGATGTCCTGCACCCGCACCAACAGTCGTTTGCCCAAGCTGCCCGCCGGATGGCTCATGGCAAAATCTTCAGAGGTAAACTGGCGCGCCTGCATCAACACCACGGCCAGCGCATCCCCTAAGGCCAAAGCCGAAGTCGTGCTGCTGGTGGGCGCCAGCCCTAAGGGACAGGCCTCACGGTCAACGGCGTTGTTCAAAAACACATCGGCGGCCTTGGCCAAAGTAGAATCAGGTCGGCCCGCCATGGCAATCATCTGTATGCCTTTACGCTTTAGCGCCGGCAAGACGTTGACCACCTCATCGCTTTCGCCCGAATACGACAGGGCCAACACCACGTCGCCTTCCAAAATCATGCCCAAGTCGCCGTGGGCCGCCTCGGCCGGGTGCACAAAAAAAGCGGGCGTGCCCGTTGACGCGAGCGTCGCCGCTATTTTGCTGGCAATGTGGCCAGACTTGCCCATGCCGGTGACCACCAGTCGGCCCTTCATGCCCAACACCAGCTCGACGGCGCGCACAAACTCTGCGTCCAGCCGCTCGGCCAATTGGGTTAATGCTTCTGCCTCAATGCTTAAAACAGCTTTTGCTTGAGTTAAGTAGGGGTTACAATATTTAGTCATAAGGGCGATTATACAATGATCAATGCCGCTTGGCATGGTTTTTCAGCGATTGCTTTTGATAAATAACCGCTGCCTGCTTAGAGACACAGATCAGGCAAGCGTTCCCTTTTTACTAAAGTCTCATTTATTTTGTCATTTGGACTTTGTCCTCCTCAAAGAATAGGTTGCCATGCATTACTCCCTCGGCCCCGTGGTCATATTGCTTTTGGTGGCGGTGATTTCCGTCTTCATCTGCCGCCGCCTCAATATTCCCGCCATGATGGGCTACCTCATTGTGGGCTTTATCGCGGGCCCGGGCGTGCTCAAGCTGGTGCCGCAAACCAGCGAGACCGACTTCATCGGCGAGATTGGCATTGTGTTCTTGATGTTCACCATAGGCCTAGAGTTTTCTCTGGCCAAGCTCAAGGCCATGAAGCGCATGGTGATTGGCCTCGGCGGCCTTCAGGTCACCCTGACCATGACGGTGTTAATCATTGCCGGCATGCTGGCCAAAATGCCGTTTCTCACCGCCTTTGCCATTGCCGGCGCCCTGACCATGTCCTCGACCGCCATCGCCAGCCGCCTATTGTCCGAGCGCGTTGAGCTGGGCCAGCAACATGGCAAAATGACCATGAGCGTGCTGCTGATGCAGGACATTGCCGTGGTGCCCATCATGATCTTGCTGCCGGCCTTGGCCACCCATTCCAGCACCATGTGGCTAGACCTCTTATTTGCCCTAGGCAAAATGATTGTGGTGCTGACGCTGCTGTTCGTCGTCGGCAAGC
The DNA here is from genome assembly GCA_017989485.1 of Neisseriaceae bacterium. Taxonomy (GTDB): domain Bacteria; phylum Pseudomonadota; class Gammaproteobacteria; order Burkholderiales; family Neisseriaceae; genus JAGNPU01. The sequence goes on along the minus strand of JAGNPU010000218.1, from coordinate 329 downwards.
GCCTGGTCAGCCCATGGTTCCACGTCATTGCGCGCATCCGCTCGTCTGAATTGTTCATGGTCAACGTCTTGCTCATCACCCTGGGCGTGGCCTACTTAACCGACCTGGCCGGCCTGTCTTTGGCCCTGGGCGCCTTTGTGGCCGGCATGTTGATTTCAGAAACCGATTATCGCTACCAGGTAGAAGACGACATCCGTCCTTTTCGCGACATGCTGCTGGGCTTTTTCTTCATCACCGTGGGCATGAAGCTCAATATTCAGGCCTTACTGGCCAACATCGACCTGGTATTAATCCTATTGGCCATGGCCGTTGTGGCCAAAGCACTGATT
>JAGNPU010000011.1 GCA_017989485.1 Neisseriaceae bacterium | reverse complement strand
GGGAAGATGTTGGCCGAGGCGAGTTCTTTCAAGGCGTTGCCGTATTCGATGATGGCGTTGTCTTTGTCGGCTTGCTGGGCGCTTTGCATGAAGAGGTTGAGCGGTTTGAGGCGACGCTCGATATAGAGGTGTTTGACCACCAGCAGGCCGTCGCTCTCTTCAATTTGTGACGGCGCCAGCGCGCGCAGCTCGGCCAGCAGCAGAGGGTCGCAGCGCTCAAGCGGGAAGGCAACGTTAGAAAACTCTAAGGTGTCGGCCATGCGGCCCACGCGGTCATGGCGCTTCACCAGCAGGTATTTTTCTTTGACCTCTTTGCGGCCAAAGTCTTTGTTGGGGCCAAACACGTCTTTGATGAGCTTAAACACATAGGGGAAGGTGGGCAGGGTAAACACCAACATCACCAAGCCTTTTACCCCGGGTGCCAGAGTGAACTGGTCGTTGGAGTGGTTGAGGTGCTGAATAAATTCACGGTAAAAAATGTTTTTGCCCTGCTTTTGTAGGCCCAACATGGTGTACAGCTCATGGGGGTGGCGCATGGGCAGCAGCCGGTGTAAAAAATTGACGTAGGCCGAGGGCACGTCCATGTCGACCAAGAAGTAGGCACGGGCAAAGGAGAACAGCACCGCAATTTGCTCGGGATGAAACAGCGCCGTGTCGATGACCAGCTGGCCCTGTTCGTCATGCAAAATGGCCAAGGCAAACGGATGGCGACGGCTGCCGTTGACGATTTGGCCGAAAATATAAGCACCCTTATTGCGGTAAAACGGCGCGTGTAACACCTGTAGGTGCAGGTTGAGCTCGCTGGGCGGCCATTCTTCTTTAAAGTGGGCCTTGGCCGCGCGCAGCACCCACGACAGGTCGTGGTTTAAGTGGGCAAACGGGCGCTGCCAGTTAAAGTGGCCAATAATGTGTTGTAAACACCCTCTTAGGCCTTCTTTATTTGGGTAAAAGCTTTTGAACGTGGGCGGGTCAGACTCGATGTATTCCGTAGAGGTGGCCGGCTTGAAAAAGATAAAGTCGTTGTTAAAGTAGGCGCGGTCCAAGATTTTACAGCACACCGAGTTGAAAAAAGTTTCCGCCAGTTCCGGCTGTTTGTGGTTGACCAAGAGCGCAATGTAGAGGGTTTTGGCCTGCTGCCAGACGGCGTCAGAAAAATGAGCGGCGTCGCAGGTTTCGCGCAAAAAGGTCACGGCCTCTTTGACGCGGTCATCGTACATTTGGATGCGGTTGGCAACGAGTTCTTGAATGCCATGCCAGTGGGCGGCCTCGAACAGGCCTTTGGCCTGGGCATTGGCCTGGCTGAAGAGAAAATAGTGTTTGTTAAAACCGTTCAGGATGCTTTGGGCAACCAAAAGCGATCGACTGTCCTGGCTAGAGGGACTTCGGTCCGACATCTTGTGTGACTCCTTTGTGACGACAAGTGGGGACTCAGGCTGGGGTGACACTTTATATTATGTATTTTTTTAATCATAACAATCCTATTGGGTTTTGGGAAGGGGCCGATGCGACAGCAAAAAGCCGCTAACCCTGATGGGTTAACGGCTTGGGACGGTTGGGGCTGGCCTAGGCGTCTAGGCCCAATCCGGGGCCGTCGCTGAGGAACAGCTGCTGGCCCTCATAGCGCAAGCCTTGCGGTGCTTCGCTGAGCCACAAGGGGGCATCAAAATCGCAGTATAAAATATTGGGGTGGCTGGCGGCCAGGTGGGCCGCGGCGCTGACCGAAACCGAGGACTCCATCATGCTGCCAATCATGCACGGCATGTGATGGATGGCGGCCAGGTCGGCGATTTTTTGGGCCTGGGCAATGCCGCCGCACTTCAATAATTTAATGTTGAGTAAGTCAACGCAGCGGTCGCTGATGAGGGCAAAGGCATCCTGTGGTGAAAACACGCTTTCATCGGCCATGATTTTGGTGGCCACGTTGTCGGTCACGTATTTCAGGCCGGCAAAGTCGCGCGCCGTGACAGGTTGCTCGACCCAGTCGATGTTGAGGTCTAGCGCCTCTAATTGGCGGATGACCCTGACCGCATCCTTGGCCGTCCAGCCCTGATTGGCGTCGAGGCGCAGGCGGGTGGTGGCGGGCACGGCGGCCACAATGGCCTGCATGCGTTCAATGTCGCGCTGGGGGGCGTTGCCCACCTTGATTTTGAGCGTGTCAAAACCATCGGCCACGGCCTTTTGCGCCGCCTTTTGCATGATGTCGGGCGTGTCTAGGCCGATGGTCATATTGGTGGTGAGCGGCTTGTGGCCGCCCAAAACCGCATATAGGGGCTGGCCTAGCCATTTGGCGAATAGGTCGTATAGGGCAATGTCGGCGGCGGCTTTGGCGCTGGTGTTGCCCACGCAAGACTGCTGGATGGCGTTGGCGAGGGTGTTGCGCTGGCGCGGGTCTTTGCCGAGCAGCGCGGCCTGAATGGGCCCGAGTAGGGCGCCCATAATGCCTTCTTTAGAATCGCCGGTGATGACCAGCGTGGGCGCCGTGGCGCCGCGGCCGCAGAGGCCTACGTCGGTGTCTAGGTAGACCTCAATGTTGTCGATTTCGTGGGCGGTGCGCAGCGCCGTTTTGAAAGGGGTGTGCAATTTAAGCGGCGTGTGCACCACGCGCAGTTGGGTGATCTTCATATGCGTACTTTCCTCGGTGGGTCAGGGGTTACAGTAAGGACAAGATTTTGCCCACCAGCATGCCAAAATAAGTGCCGGCAAACGAGCCCATTAAGGCCATTAAGACCCCAATGGGGATGAGTGATTTGTGGTAGCTGGCCGCCAGCATGGGGGCGGACGCCATGCCGCCAATATTGGCCAGGCTGGCCACGCCTAGGGTAAACAAATCATAGCGGAACAGCTTGCCCAATAAAACCATGACCAGCAGGTGAATGAACAGAATCAAAAAGCCAGACACCAGATAAATCGGCGCCTGGGCCAGATTGCTGAAGTCAGAGCGTGAGGCAATGAGGGCAATGATGATGTACAGCATCACGTTAGACAATTCCATAGAGCCGGACATTTTGGACAGCGGCGTCATGGCCAAGCCTAGGCCGATGAGGGAGGCCAGCATAATCGTCCAGGTGGTGCCGTTGATGACGTCGCCGACGTTGGGCAGGTTTTGCCCCGCCCAGGTGCAGACGGCGGAGATCAATAGGCCTATGCCCAGCAGGTACAGAATGTTTTGGAAGGTGATGGGGGCTTCTTTTTCTTCGGCCTTAAGGGTCATGGCGGCACTGGCCAGCTGTTCCGGGGCCTTGGTCCATTTGTTAAAGCGCCCGGCGAACGGCACCAGCCAGAACATAAACATCACCCAAACGGCGTAGTTAATGGTGTCCATCATCAGAATGTAACCAAAAATGGTTTCGGGGACGTCTAGAATGCTTTGCAAGGCAACCATATTGGCCGAGCCGCCGGTCCAGCTGCCGGCGAGGGCGCCGAATGCGCGCCAGGTGCCGTCAATGTAAAAGTGTTTTAGGCCAATGTAGACGACCACGAAGCCGACCAAAATACTGAATACGGCACAGGCGTAGGCCACCAGCATGCGTGGGCCGAGGTGAATGATTTCGCGCAGGTTGCATTTCAACAACATCAGCGCCAGCATGGCCGGCAGTAGGGCGCTGCGCACGGATGAATAGGTGTTGCTAATCGACTCAGAAGGGGCGAATACGCCAAAAGTGTTCATCATCGAGGCGCCGATGTAAATCAGCACCACGGCGGGTAAAAACGTGAGCAGTTTGCGCGCATGCGTGTATTGCTGGAAGGCGGCCATGGCGGCGGCCCAGGCAATCAATACGCTCAAATACATAAATCCTTGTTCTATCATGAGTTTCTCCTGGTTTGTTTTGTGTGTCGGTTTTGTTATGGGGTGGGGCAAGCAAAAAAAATCCAGCCAAGCGCCCGCATGCTGGTTAAGCACGCGGTGCGATTGGCTGGATTTTATTTAGGTAATTAAATAAAGCAGCTTAAATCAGCTATTGAGGATCACGTTGAAGGTGTTGGGCATATTTTTTTTGTGCGTCTTTGAATGCCACAATCAAGGCTTTTTGTGAGGAACCTAAATAGCGTTGGGTAATTTGGGTACCGATGTCGTTGTTTTGGATGTGCTGGCCAATAAATAATTCACAAATGAATCGATTGGTCAGTGCCAAGGTGGTGGAACATTCCACGTCAACAATCAGGTGGGTTTTAGGGTCAATGACCAAGGCCAAGAAATAGGCCTTAAATTTTTCGGTTATGGGGTTGTTTTGTGGCGATTTGGCATCGCCCACCACATAAATCGTGTCTGCACTATAGGGCATATCGAGTTCCCCTTTGCTTGGGCCGTCTTGGCTAGCCGGTGTTGGCGGCCGTGCGCTTTATCATGAACGCGGCGATGCGTTGCCATGGTGCGCTTATTGCCGACATGGGCGCAAATATAGCATTGAACAAATGATTCGGCAATAGCGCTGGCGTGGGGCTAAAGCGCGGCGTGCATGGGCTTGGCCACTTTGGGCGTGCGGGTTTAAAAACGGGGTAGTCGCTCAAAAAAGCGTCGAAGACGCCGGGTTAAGCTGTTTTTTGTGAGCGACTTGGGGTACTGTGGGATGGGACGCCCATAAGGGTTTGGGCGGCTAGGCTTAAATAATGATAAGGACGCAACCATGGGGATACACCGTTTTTTTACCAGCCTCAACGATTTAGAGCGCATCATCCGGGCGCCAGGGCGGTTTAAGTTTGAAGAGCACAATGTGGCGGCACACTCGTGGAAGGTGTCGCAATACGCCATGTTTTTCGGCACCCTAGAGGAAATGAACGGGGCCGAAATAGACTGGAAGGCCGTGTATGAAAAAACCATTAACCACGACTTTGCCGAAGTGTTTATTGGCGACATCAAAACGCCGGTCAAGCATGCGTCGCCCGAGCTCAAGCAGATGATTAGCCACGTGGAAGAAAAAATGATGGAGAAGTTCATCGTTGACGAGATTCCCGCTGAGTTTCAGGGCGTCTTTTTTCACCGCATGAAGGAAGGCAAAGACGACACAATGGAAGGGCGCCTGTTAGAGCTGGCCGACAAGCTCGACCAGTTTTATGAATCGTTTGCCGAGCTTAAACGGGGCAATCGCGACCATGAGTTCATCGACATGTACCAAAACGCCTTGAGCAAAATATTGCACATGCCCCTGCCGGCGAGCGTGGCCTACTTTAGAGACACGATGTTGTTGGATGTCTTGGCCGAGGACACGCAAATCGACCTCTATCAGCTGACGCATGAGGTATTGGATCGGGTGCCCCTGCCGCGATGAGGCCAGGTGTGTGCCACCCCCTAATGACGTCACCCCGTCGTAGGGGGTTTTTATTGGCCTGAAGCCATGGCGATGAACGGTCAGGCCGGCCGTACTTGAGACAGTTTTAACCCTTAATACAGTAAGGGCTCTTGAAATTGTCAAAACCACCCCTATTTATAAGTCAATTACAGCACCAACCTTGTTTATTGAAGTGAAAGAGACCCAGTCATGAACGAAGAAGACGTAAAACACGAACACAATGAAGCCGCGGCAGACGCCGCAACCGAAGACAGCACCGAAGCCGTGAGCATCGAGTCTTTACAGGCACGCGTGGCCGAACTGGAAGCCCAGCTGCAGGACAGCGTTTTGCGTGGCAAAGCCGACATGGAAAACATGCGTCGTCGTGGCCAAGATGAGGTTCAAGCCGCCAATAAGTACGCCATCGGTAAATTTGCCGGCGAGCTGTTGGCGGTCAAAGACAGTTTGGAAATGGCCTTACAAGACCAAAGCGGTCAGTTTGATGCCTTGAAGTTTGGCGTGGATTTAACCTTGAAGCAGCTGGTGGCCGCCTTTGAAAAAGGCCAGATTCAAGAGATTAACCCCTTGGGTGAGCCTTTGGATCCGCACAAGCATCAGGCCATGACCACGGAAGAAAGTGATGAGGCGCCGAACACGGTGCTTAAAGTGATGCAAAAAGGCTATATGGTGGCCGACCGCGTCTTGCGCCCAGCCCTTGTGGTGGTGGCTAAAGCCAAAGCGGCGCAAGAATAAATTGCGGTAGGGACTTGAAATATCCCAAACCCCCCTTATTTGATAGACATGATTGAAGGCGCTAGCCTCAGAAAAAGAATTAGGAGCAGACAAATGGCAAAAGTAATCGGTATTGACTTAGGTACAACCAACTCATGTTTGGCCGTATTTGACGGCACCACCTCTAAAGTAATTGAAAACGCAGAAGGCGCGCGTACCACCCCTTCCGTGATTGCTTATTTAGACGGTGACGAAATTTTGGTGGGCGCCCCGGCAAAACGCCAGGCGGTGACCAACCCTAAAAACACTATTTATGCCTCAAAACGGTTGATTGGCCGTCGTTTTGAAGACAAAGAAGTACAAAAAGACATCGACTTAATGCCTTTTGACATTGTTAAAGCCGGCAATGGCGACGCTTGGATTAAAGCGAAAGACCAAGAATTGGCCCCACCACAAATTGCCGCAGAAATTTTGCGCAAAATGAAATTGGCCGCTGAAGACTACTTGGGTGAGCCGGTTACTGAAGCCGTGATCACCGTGCCCGCCTACTTTAACGACAGTCAACGTCAGGCCACTAAAGACGCAGGCCGTATTGCAGGCTTGGATGTCAAACGCATTATTAACGAACCGACTGCTGCGGCCTTGGCCTTCGGCATGGACAAAGCCGAGAAGGGCGACCGTAAAATCGCCGTTTACGACTTGGGTGGCGGTACGTTTGATATTTCCATCATTGAAATTGCCGACGTGGATGGCGACAAACAGTTTGAAGTGTTGGCCACCAACGGCGACACCTTCTTGGGTGGTGAAGACTTTGACCAACGTTTGATTGACTACATTATTGGTGAATTCAAACGCGATCAAGGCATAGATTTGAAACAAGACGTGATGGCTTTGCAACGCTTGAAAGAAGCCGCAGAAAAAGCCAAAATCGAATTGTCTAGCGGTCAGCAAACCGAGATTAACCTGCCGTACATCACCATGGATGCGACCGGCCCGAAACACTTGGCCTTGAAAATTACCCGCGCCAAGTTTGAAAGCCTGGTAGAAGACTTGATCGAGCGTTCGATTGAGCCTTGCCGCGTGGCGATGAAGGATGCTGGCCTGTCGGTAAATGACATCGACGACGTGATTTTGGTGGGGGGTCAAACCCGTATGCCTAAAGTGCAAGATGCGGTGAAAGACTACTTCGGCAAAGAGCCACGTAAAGACGTGAACCCTGATGAAGCGGTGGCCGTTGGCGCTGCGATTCAAGGTGCGGTATTGTCTGGTGAGCGTACGGACGTGTTGCTGTTGGACGTGACCCCATTGTCTTTGGGTATTGAAACCATGGGCGGGATCATGACCAAAGTGATTCAGAAAAACACCACCATTCCGACCAGCGCCACACAGGTGTTCTCAACGGCGGAAGACAACCAAAATGCGGTGACCATCCACGTGTTGCAAGGCGAACGTGAAAAAGCGTCGGCCAACAAGAGTTTGGGCCAGTTTAACCTGAGTGACATTCCACCTGCAGCACGGGGCATGCCACAAATCGAGGTTAAATTCGACATCGACGCCAACGGTATTTTGAACGTGACGGCCAAAGACAAAGGCACCAACAAGCAAGCGCACATCACCATTCAGGCTTCTTCAGGCTTGAGCGAAGAAGAAATTGAACGCATGGTGAAAGACGCTGAATTGAATGCCGAAGAAGACCGCAAATTGGCTGAATTGGTGCAGGTACGCAACCAGGCTGAAGGCTTGATTCACTCGGTGAAAAAATCCATGACCGACTACGGCGACAAATTAGACGCAGCGGAAAAAGAAAGCATTGAAGCCGCGATTAAAGAAGCCGAAGAAGTGATGGCGGGTGAAGACAAAGAAGCCATTGAAGCGAAAACCGAAGCCTTGGCCACCGTGAGCCAAAAATTGGGCGAAATGATGTACGCCCAGGCTCAGGCCGAAGCAGGCGAAGCCGGTGCAGAGACCCAGGGCACCAAGGCTGAAGACGCTGACGTTGTGGACGCTGACTTCGAAGAAGTCAAAGACGACAAGAAGAAAGACTAAGCGACTTTGGTCTGACTGACTCAAAAAGAGTGCCTCGGCACTCTTTTTTGTTGGCCGGGTTAATTTATGGCGGGGGCGGCTTGATATTTATCTGACTGCCCCCATCTCAAGATCAACCAAATCATTATTTAAAAGCAAACCATTATGAGTCAAAGAGATTTTTACGAAGTATTGGGCGTTGCGCGTGGGTCGGATGAGGCTGAGATTAAAAAAGCCTATCGCAAGCTGGCGATGAAGTACCATCCTGACCGCAACCCTGATAACAAAGAAGCGGAAGAAAAATTTAAAGAAATCCAAAAGGCCTACGACATCTTGTCGAACGCCGAGAAAAAGGCTGCCTATGACCAATACGGTCATGCTGGCGTCGACCCAAACAATATGGGCGGCGGTGCCGGTGGCTTTGGCGGTTTTGGCGGCGGCGCGGGCGGCGGCAACTTCGACTTTGGCGACATTTTTAGCCAAATGTTTGGCGGTGCGGCCGGTGGTGGCGGCGGTCGACCACAGCAAGATTTCCGTGGTGACGACCTGCGTTACGACATTGAAATCAGCTTGGAAGAGGCGGCCAAGGGGTGTAAAAAACAAATACGCATCCCGCGTCACGAAGAGTGTGATTTATGCCACGGCAGCGGCGCCAAGCCTGGGACCAAGCCTAAAGTGTGCTCGACCTGTGGCGGCAGCGGTACCGTGCACGTGCGTCAGGCGATTTTCCAGATACAACAGCCTTGCCCAACCTGTCATGGCAGCGGTAAGGAAATCACCGACCCGTGCGTGAAGTGTCGCGGCGAAGGCGTGGTGAAAGTGTCCAAAACCATAGAGGTCAACATTCCTGCTGGGGTGGACAACGGCAGCCGTATCCGTTTAACCGGTGAAGGCGAGGCCGGTCGTAACGGCGCCGCGTCGGGTGATTTGTACATTGTGACCCATGTGAAAAGCCACGACGTGTTTGAGCGTGACGGCATGGACTTACATTGCGAATTCCCGATCAGCTTTGTGACGGCGGCTTTGGGCGGTGAAATTGAAGTACCGACCTTAGACGGCATGGCGAAAATGCGCATTCCGGCCGAAACCCAAACCGGCAAGGTGTTCCGCCTGCGGGGCAAGGGCATTAAATCGGTGCGCTCGAGCAGCATGGGCGACCTGTTCTGCCACGTGGTGATCGAAACGCCGGTGCATTTGACCGACCGCCAAAAAGAGCTGTTGGCCGAGTTTGATCAAATCGCCACCGGGCAAGAGCGCTCGCAAACGCCACGCAACCAGTCTTTTATGGATAAGCTGAGGAAGTTTTTTGAGTAGTCTCCCAGCGCCTTAGACCAACCCCATCCGTTTTGCGTAAACGGATGGGGTTTTTTGTGTTTTAATATAAGTAATTAATCATCAGAGAGGAGCGTCATGTCTTTAGTACAACCCTTGCCAGAAGGCGCCTTAGACATAGTGGGCGACGTACACGGCGAGTATGACGCCCTGCTGGCCCTGGTGGGCGCCCTAGGGTATGACGATCAGGGGCAACACCCGCAAGGGCGCACCCTGGTGTTTGTGGGCGATTTGTGTGACCGCGGGCCAGACAGCCCCAACGTGATCGCCTGGGTGCGTCGACTGGTTGAGGCGGGCCGTGCCTATATGGTGTTGGGCAATCATGAGATTAACCTGTTGGTGGGCGATGCCAAAGATGGCTCGGCCTGGTATTTCCCCGAGCGTGCCGCCAAAGACGCCGTCAACTATGCGCCCTATGCCGAATGTGCCGAAGCAGAAAAAACGGCCATGCAGGCCTTTTTACGGCAGCTGCCCATTGCCTTAGAGCGTGCCGACCTGCGGGTGGTGCATGCCGCCTGGTTGCCCGAACGCATTGCCATTGCCCGCACGCTCAAGCTGGGCCAGGTGGTGGAAGATTACTGTGCCCTGCGCCGCGCGGCCAAAGACACTTTGGCCACGTCAGGGCTGCTTGAACGCTATCGGGCCGAACAGCGCGCGCATGCCGCGGCCCTAGAAGATGAGACGGCCGTCATGCAGATTTTGCCGGCGACCCGTGATTACGATTTTCATCAACAGCAGGCCAACCCCCTAAAGGCCTTGACCTCGGGCATAGAAACCGTGGCCGAGGCCCCGTTTTATGCCAGTGGCCGCTGGCGGTTCACCGCCAGAGACACCTGGTGGCATCGCTATCAGGAAGACACGCCGGTGGTGATCGGCCATTACTGGCGGCTCTGGGGCGGCAGCCAGGCCCGGCGCGTGGCCAACGGCCATTTGTTTGCCGACGTGGCCCCGAATCAGTGGATGGGGGCCAGGCGCAATGTGTTTTGCGTTGATTATTCTGTGGGCGCGCGCTGGCGGGACCGCAAGCAGGGCGTGGCCTTAGACGACACCCGATTCAAGCTGGCGGCCCTGCGCTGGCCGGAACAAACGCTGATGTTTGACGATGGCGTGTGCATGGACACCGTCGGCTTTAAGGCGAGCGCAACCGTCGCTTAGTCTTGGCTGTCCTGGTGGTTGTGGGCCACTTTGACATAGTGTTCGGCCGAATAGGGCAAGAACGCTTTTTCTTCCTCGCTTAGGGGGCGGATTTGTTTGACCGGACTGCCCACGTATAAAAAGCCGCTGAGCAAGCGTTTGCGTGGCGGCACCAGACTGCCGGCGCCGATCATGACCCCGTCTTCCACCACGGCGTCGTCCAGAATCACCGCATTCATGCCCACCAAGACGTTGTCGCCTATGGTGCAGCCGTGCAAGGTGGCGTGGTGGCCGATGGTGACGTTTTGGCCTATGGTCAGCGGCGAGCCCTCAGGCTTGGCCGCGGTTTTGTGGCTGACGTGCAGCATGGCAAAGTCTTGGACGTTGCTGCCGGCGCCGATGCTGATGCGGTTGACGTCGCCGCGTATGACGGCAAAGGGCCAGACCGATGTGTTTTTGGCCAAGGTCACGTCGCCAATAATGACGCAGGTGGGGTCAATAAACGCACAGGAGTGTAGCGCTGGGGTGTGGTTTAAATACCGACGGATGTTGTTTTTCATGGATGTGCCCTCATCTGTAGCTTTAATATAATTTCACGCAAGTATAAAGGATTCGTTCATGAATGATAATGCCTTATTGAATTTGGCCGATGAGCCTGATTACCGCAAGATCAACCCCAGCCAAATTGCCCCGGCTTTACAGGCGGTAATGCAAGAGGGCCGTGACGTGGTGGCCAAGATCAAGGCTTTGCCCGAAGCGACTTGGGACAATACGATAGAGCCGCTAACCGACATGTTCGAGCGCTTAGAGCGCGTGTGGGGCGTGGTGTCCCACCTTAACTCGGTGGTGAATACGCCCGAATTGCGTGATGCCTATCAGGCGATGATGCCGGAAGTGACCACCTTTTTTACCGAAGTGTCGCAAGACCTGGTGTTGTTTGAGCGCTTTAAGGCCATCCGCGCCAGTGCCGAATACGCTGGCCTCAATCCCGCGCAGCAGCGCAAGCTAGAGAATAATCTGCGCGACTTTGTGCTGTCCGGTGCCGACTTGCCAGAAGCAGAGCAAAAACGCTTTGCCGAGATTCAAAATGAATTGGCCAAGCTGGGCGCCGATTTTTCTCAAAACGTGCTGGACGCAACCGATGCGTTTGCCCTGTACTTTGAGGACATTGACGCCCTGGCGGGTGAGCACGCGGCGGCAGACGCCGACGGCGACGAAGCCAAAACCGGTTTGCCAGACTACGCCTTGGCGATGTTTGCGGCCGCAGCGCAAGCCGAAGGCAAGACGGGGTATAAAATTACCCTGCAGTTCCCGCATTACCTAGCCGTGATGCAATATGCCCACAACCGCGACCTGCGCGCGCAAATGTACCGTGCGTTCACCACCCGCGCCAGCGAATTTGGGGCCAAAGAAACCGACAACACCGACATTGTCAGCCAGCGTTTGCGCCTTACGCGGGAAGAAGCACAGCTATTGGGCTTTGACAATTATGCCGAGCTGTCTTTGGCCACCAAAATGGCCGACACGCCGGCTCAGGTGATTGACTTCTTGCAAGACCTGGCGCAAAAAGCCAAGCCATTCGCCCAGAAAGACATGGCCGAATTGACCCAGTATGCGCAAGAGACCTTGGGCTTTGGCGATGACTTACAGGCCTGGGACTTAACCTACGCCGGCGAAAAGCTGCGCGAAGCCAAATTCTCTTTTTCCGAGCAAGAAGTGAAGCAGTATTTCCCCGTGACAAAAGTATTGAGCGGCCTGTTTGGCCTGATCAACACCCTTTATGGCATCGATTTTGTGGCCAAAGACGTGCCGGTTTGGCACGATGACGTGCGTTACTTTGAGCTGCATAAAGGGGGCGAGAAAGTGGGCGCCGTGTATTTAGACCCGTATGCGCGTGAAGGCAAGCGCGGCGGCGCGTGGATGAATGACTACCGCGGTCGTCGTGGCATGGCCCAGGGGGTGCAAACCCCAACGGCCTATCTGGTGTGTAACTTCACCCCGGCCACGCCGGGCAAAGAAGCCCATTTAACCCACGATGAATTGGTGACCTTATTCCATGAAATGGGCCATGGCCTCCATCATTTATTGACCCAGGTGGACGAGCTGGGCGTGTCGGGCATCAACGGCGTAGAGTGGGATGCGGTCGAGCTGCCCAGCCAGTTTATGGAAAACTTTGCCTGGGAGCTGTCGGTATTGCAAGGCATGTCGGCACACGAAGACAGCGGCGACGTTTTGCCGCAAGCCTTATATCAAAAAATGATTGCGGCCAAGAACTTCCAAAGCGGCATGCAAACCATGCGCCAAATCGAATTTGCGCTGTTTGACATGCGCATTTACCAAGAGGCCGATGGCGCCAACCGTTGGGCGGACATTTTGAAAGCGGTACGCGACGAGGTGGCGGTGGTGAAGACGCCGGACTTTAACCGTTTTGCCCTCAGCTTTAGCCATATTTTTGCCGGTGGTTATGCGGCAGGGTATTACAGCTATAAATGGGCCGAAGTATTGTCTTGCGATGCCTATGCGGCGTTTGAAGAGGCCGATGACGTGGCGGCTTTGGGCCAGAAGTTTTGGCAAGAGATCTTGGCCGTGGGCGGCTCGCGCAGCGCCATGGCTTCGTTTGTGGCCTTTAGGGGGCGCGAGCCAAGCATAGAGCCATTGCTGCGTTTCAGCGGCATGGCGGCGTAAGGGCCAGAAGCGGGTAAAGTTTATCTATAGAGAAAACAAAGTCCTAGATTAAATGTGACCATTATTTAAAATTTAAGGTTGACACTAGGGCCGTGGTTTATTAATATAGCGTCCTCTTCTGGGTCGTTAGCTCAGCTGGTAGAGCAGTGGACTTTTAATCCATTGGTCGATGGTTCGAATCCATCACGACCCACCAGTTTCTAAAAAAACCTCGCTTTTGCGAGGTTTTTTTACGTCTATAGGGTTTGGCCATGCCGGTTTTGTCGCCTAGTGCGCGTTGGCCGTCACCAAATCATAGTCTGTTTATGGCTCTGCTGGCGTAGCGTGGGTCGCGACCCACGGGGTCTGGTCTTGGTGGTGGGGCTGTTGGGCTACGCTACCGAGTGTTGGTTGCCATTAAACCATGGTTTACTTGGCTTGTGACCTAGTCGTCCCATCGAGGTAACTCACCACGCCCCCAAGCGCCGTCATCCCCGCGTAGGCGGGTATCCAGCCAGCCGTAGGCTGGGCCCTGATGGCCGTTAGGATTAAGCCCGAAGCCATCCGCAATGCTTCGGCTGCTTCGTTATTGATGAGTCGTTGCCTTTCGCCCTGTAGGGCGACATACTTTCTTTTGGGTGGCCAAAAAAACCTATGCAAAGAAAAGGCCACCCCGATCAGCCGCCCCTTGCGCCTACGGCGCAAGGGATCCCCTCCCCAGAACCTAGCGGGCCAGCGCAGGCAAGAGTGGTCGCCTCCTATAGAAACTGGTCGGCCACCACAAGCGTTTGCCTGCTTCATCTGGCCCGCTAGAACCTGACTCGGCGGCTTAAAGGGGACGGTACTTCACTGAGGCTCAAACGTGGTGCGGCCACTCAAGCATTGCTGATGAAGATATGCTACACCTTATTCCCCGCGCCGGGCAGGCGCGACCTGATGGTGCAAAATACCATGGTCTAAGCATGGCGGATGCCAGAAGCGCACCATGAGTGCCCAAGCCCAACGGTGCGTTGCCTAGGTGAAGTAAGTCCTTTATATAATTATTATAGCCGTCTAGATTGACAGATGTCTTTATGGATAGTAAAGTGGTTGTACTC
>JAGNPU010000217.1 GCA_017989485.1 Neisseriaceae bacterium | reverse complement strand
CCTCCGGCAGATCCGATGCAGGCGAAGATGATGAAGATTATGCCGATTGCGTTCTCGGTGATGTTCTTCTTCTTCCCCGCTGGTTTGGTCTTGTACTGGTTGGTGAACAACATCTTGTCGATTGCCCAGCAATGGATGGTGAATCGTAAGATTGCCAAGCAAACCGACCTGGCCCGTGTAGAAGCCAAACGTCCGCAGTAATGACGAGATGCGATACAAAGCAGTCTGAAAAGGCTGCTTTTTTTGCGCAAGCGATGATGAACCATCGGCTGAATGGGGTTTAGGCCCCATGGTCTAGAAGAAATAATGAATCAAAGCAATGACTTTTGATGTGCGGCATTGGCTAGGTGGGGGAAAAGGCGGTAAAATTCCTCTTTTGCGGCCATCGTGAAGTCGGCTGTGAAAGTGAGGGCATGATGCACATTGGTCCCTATGAGCTGGCCGCGCCAGTGATGTTGGCCCCTATGGCTGGGATTACCGACAAGCCGTTTCGACGGCTGTGCCGTGATTTTGGTGCGGCGCTTGCGCCCAGTGAAATGATTACCAGCGATCAGTCGTTGCAGCACACGCGCAAAACGGTGCTGCGCGCAGACCACAGCGGCGACGTCGGGCCGATCTCGGTGCAAATCGCCGGATCCGACCCTGAGCAAATGGCGGCGGCGGCCGTGGCCAACGTGGCCAAAGGGGCGCAAATCATCGACATCAATATGGGCTGCCCGGCCAAGAAAGTGTGTAACGTTCTGGCTGGGAGCGCCTTGATGAAGGATGAGGCGCTGGTGGCCGAGATTCTTCAGGCCGTTGTGGCGGCCGTGTCGGTGCCGGTGACCTTAAAAACCCGCTTGGGTTGGGACGATGTGCATTTAAACGTGCCGACCATTGCCAAGCTGGCAGAAGCCGCCGGGATTTCGGCCCTGGCCATTCATGGCCGTACCCGCACCCAGATGTATCAGGGCGACGCCCAGTATGAGTTGATCGCCCAGGTGAAGGCGGCCAGCAGCATGCCGGTGACGGTGAACGGCGACATCACCAGCCCAAAGAAGGCCCAGTGGGTGCTGAATGCCACCGCGGCCGATGCCGTGATGATAGGCCGTGGCGCCCAGGGGGCCCCGTGGCTGTTTCGAGACGTGGTGGGCTATTTGGCCACCGGCCAGCTGCCTGAAGCGCTGAGCGTGGCCACGATTAGCGACGTCATTCTGGGCCATTTGGCCGCGATTTATGATTTTTATGGCGAGTATATGGGCTGTCGTATTGCCCGCAAGCACATAGGTTGGTACGTCGCCGCCTTGCCCGATGCCAAGGCCTTTCGCCAGCAGGTGAATAAGGTCGACAGCAGCAGCGAACAATGGGCACAGATGGCGGCCTATTTGGCCCAACAACGGGCAACGCTGGCCGCATGGCCGACGGCGTACCGCGTTGGCACTGACTGATTTAACCATAGGCCACGGGCATTAAGCCGTGCGGGCACGAAGGAAATGAGACGGTGCTTAAGATGAACAAGAAGTGGTGTAACGAATAAGGTAGAAGTGCTATGTCTAAGCAAGATGTGATTGATGAAACCATCCGTGTGGCAATGGAACAGTACTTTGCCGATTTGGGTGGTGAGAATGCCTGTGGTGTCTATGATATGGTTTTGGCGCGCGTAGAACGGCCTTTGCTGGAAGTGGTGTTGAAACACTGTAGCGGCAACCAAACGCGTGCGGCAACGGTTTTGGGGTTGAATCGTAATACCCTGCGGAAGAAGCTCATGCAACATGAGATCAATTGTTAATTAGAGGATAGTCTAAAATGGTGTCGATTAAACGTGCGCTCATCAGCGTTTCGGATAAAGAAGGTGTTTTGGCATTTGCCCAGAACTTGGCCAACAGCGGCGTGGAAATTTTGTCTACCGGTGGGACGGCAAAATTATTGGCCGATCACGGCGTGGCGGTCACCGAAGTGGCTGACTACACCGGTTTCCCGGAAATGCTGGACGGCCGTGTGAAAACCTTACACCCGAAAATTCACGGGGGCATTTTGGGCCGTCGCGATTTACCCGAGCACGTGGCGCAAATGCAGGCGCACGACATTGGCAATATTGACCTGGTGTGTGTGAATCTCTATCCCTTCACCCAAACCATTAACAAGCCTCACTGTACGCTTGAAGACGCGATTGAAAACATCGACATCGGTGGCCCGACCATGGTGCGTTCTGCCGCCAAAAACTGGGGCCATGTGGCGATTGTGACCGACGCCGCCGACTACGACGCCATTGTGGCCGAAATGGCCGCCAACGGTGGCCAGGTGAGCAAAAAAACCCGTTTCAACCTGTCTCGTAAAGCGTTTACCCACACCGCTGCCTACGATGCCGCCATCAGCAATTATTTGACCAGCCTCGACGACGAAGTCTTGGCCGGCGAACCTAGCCAGTTTATGTTCCCCAGCCACTTTAACCAGCAGTTTGTTAAGGTGCAAGACATGCGCTACGGTGAGAACCCGCACCAGCATGCGGCGTTTTACCGTGATTTGGCGCCAGCCGCCGGCAGCCTGGCCAACTACACCCAGCTGCAAGGCAAGGCGTTGTCGTACAACAACATTGCCGACGCCGATGCGGCTTGGGAAGCGGTTAAGTCGTTTGACGCGCCTGCCTGTGTGATTGTGAAGCACGCCAACCCATGCGGTGTGGCGATTGCGGCCGACACCCTAAGCGCCTATAAGTTGGCGTTTGCCACCGACACCACCAGCGCTTTTGGCGGCATTGTGGCGTTTAACCGTGAGCTAGACGGCGCCACCGTCGAGGCCATCGTGGCCAACCAATTCATGGAAGTGTTAATCGCCCCTAGCTTTACCGACGACGCCAAAGCGGTCGTGGCCGGTAAAGCCAACGTGCGCGTGTTAGCCATCCCCATGCTGGCCGGTGCCAACGAGTATGAATTGAAGCGCGTGGGCGGTGGTCTGCTGGTGCAAACCCCAGACACCCATCAGCTGACCTTGGCTGATTTAAAAGTGGTCAGCGCCCGTGAGCCGTCAGAGCAAGAAATGAAAGACCTCTTGTTTGCATGGAACGTGGCCAAGTTTGTGAAATCCAACGCCATCGTATTCTGTAGCCAAGGCCAAACCTGTGGCATCGGCGCCGGCCAAATGAGCCGCGTGGATTCCACCCGTATTGCCTCGCGTAAAGCGGGCGAAGCAGGCCTGTCATTGGCCAGTGCCGTGGCGGCTTCTGATGCGTTCTTCCCGTTTCGCGACGGCATCGACGTGATTGCCGAGCAGGGCATTAAGGCCATCATCCACCCAGGTGGGTCTATGCGTGACCAAGAAATCTTCGACGCCGCCAACGAGCATGGCATGGCCATGGTGTTGACCGGCATTCGCCATTTCCGTCACTAAGCCTTGAGTGTTTTGAAAAGCCAGCCGCCTCGCGCCGCTGGCTTTTTTTTGGCCGGGTGTGGTCGAAATAGTAAGAAATGCTTTATAGTGATAGGTCATTCTGTTGATTTTTATCAGCAAACAACGAAAGTGAGGGCTAGTGATGAAACAGTGTTTAACCGCTTTGGCAATCTTATTGACCGGTGTGGGCGTACAGGCGGCCGCCAGCATCAAAGTACCCATGAACGTCGTGACGGCCGAGGGTGTGGGGGCGTCTATGGGCCACATCACCATTAGCGAAACCGAGTACGGCCTGTTGTTTACCCCTGATTTAAAAGCATTGCCGGCTGGCGTTCATGGCTTCCACGTGCATGAGCAAGGCAGCTGTGGGCCGGTGAGCAACGATGGCAAAAAAGGCGCGGCCTTGGCCGCTGGTGGGCATCTCGATAGTGACAAAACCGGCAAACACTTAGGGCCTTACGCCAATGGCCACCTCGGTGACCTGCCGGCGCTGTACGTGGCCGCAGATGGCACGGCCACCACGCCGGTGCTGGCGCCGCGCCTGCAAACCATAGTGCAGGTGCAAAACCGTGCCCTCATGGTGCATGCCGGTGGTGACAACCATGCCGATCAACCATCGCCTTTGGGTGGCGGCGGTGCGCGCAGTGGCTGTGGCGTGATTCAATAGGCCCAATCCTGGCTTGATCAAGATGCTGCCCCAAGGGCGGCATTTTTTTTGGCCTGTCCGGGGCCATGGTGCTACTCATAGCGCTTTAAGCCCAAATCAAGTAAGCTCAGGGGATAAAACAATACTCTTCTGTAGGAGCGCCCGTGGCCTTAAAATACCAAATCAACCCCGTTACCCCTTTTCAGCAAAACAGCACCGTGTTGTGG
>JAGNPU010000216.1 GCA_017989485.1 Neisseriaceae bacterium | reverse complement strand
GAGGGCGGCCAGGATGAACACGCTGCCGACGGCCAGCAGCACGGCGATGGTCAACGGCACCAGCAGCATGGCCCATAGCCGCATAGAAATGGCGTCTACCGCCAGCATGAGGGGGAGGATGGCCAGATAAAAAGCCATGGTCTTGGGGTTGCCCAGGGTAATGGTAAAGCCGGATAGCCAGGCCGCCGCCAGCGTGCGGGCAGTGGCCTTTTGGCCTAGGCTCAAGGCCTGGGGCTGATGGCGCCAAAACTGCGCCGCCAGCAGGCATAAATAACCGGCTGCCGCCCAGTTAATCCACACAAACAGCGCCGTATGGGCATGGGCCACCCAGGCCAGACCAAACACGGCGATGGAAAGATAAATCAGGTCGCCCAAAATCAGGCCGGCCAGTAGGGCAAAGCCGGTGGCCGCGCCGCTGCTGACGCTGCGGGCGACCAGAGCCGTCATGCCCGGGCCTGGAATGGCTGCGGCCAGGCCGAGGGCGGCGACATAGGCAAGGATTTGGGTGCCGCCTAGCCCTAACATGGGCAGGCCTGGTTTTGCAGGATTAGGCAGGTCATGCTGGGGCTGGTTCGCACCAAGGTGGCCAGCGTTAAGGGTGTGTCATGAGCGTGCATGGTTCAAAAGCCTTTCTGGGCATCGTCATCAAAGAACTAGGGGCTTATTGTGCCGTGCTCTGGGCGAAAAAAGTGACCTCATTGCTTGCTTGATTAAGGATTGTTAGGCTAAATTAACCTATTCGTGGTTTAAAAATGAAAGGATTGTTCTTTTATGGCGTTAGATTCGACAGAGATGAAGCTGCTTAAGCTGTTGCAAGACGATGCGCGGCTCACCAACCAAGCGCTGGCCGACCAGGTTGGCATGTCGGCCTCACCCTGCTGGCGCAGAGTACACAAGCTGGAAGAAGAGGAGGTGATTGAAGGTTATCGGGCGGTGTTAAACCGTAAAAAAATTGGCCTAGGGGTCATGGTGTTCATCCGCGTCGTCATCGACAGCCACAGCGAGGCGGAAGCCAAGAAATTTGAAGCAGAAGTGATTGCCTTAGAAGACGTGGTGGCCTGTTACAGCATCGGTGGCGACGCCGACTTTTTGCTTCAGGTGGTGGCCGCCGACTTAGACACCTATGCCGACTTTGCCATGACGGTGGTGCGTCGCCTGCCGGTGATTAAGGAAATGCAAAGCATGTTTGTGCTGAAAGAAATCAAACCCTTGGTGAGCTACCCCATTAAAAAAGGCATGGCCTAAGCCCAAGAAGGGATACGGCCCAGGTCAACCTCGTCACCCTATGAACAGCCCCTTCGGTTTTGGCCGAAGGGGCTGTTTGGCGGTTGGCCACCGAGGGTTAGGCAATGCGCTCATGCAGCTTAAGCATGATGAAGTCCAGGCACAGCTTGAGCTTGGCCGATTCATTCAGGCGTGAAGGGTAGACTGCCCAGATGTCGGCATCTTGCCAATACTCTTTCAAAATGTGGATGAGTGCGCCTTGCCTTAAGGCGTCTTGAATTTCCCACTCCGAGCGCAGCATGATGCCATGGCCGGCCAGGGCCCAGTTTTTGACGACCTCACCGTTATTCGACGACAGCTTTGGGCTGACCTTGACCCGCCGTTCGCCATGGCTGGAATCGAAGCGCCACAGGCCAAAGGGCTGGTCGCGCTCCTTGGTGACCAAGCAGCCATGATTCTGTAAATCATTCAAGTCGAGTGGATAACCAAACTCTTTTAAATAATCGGGGGCCGCGCAGAGGATGCGCTGGTTGGCCAACAGGCGTTTGGCGAAAATATTCGGGTCTAAGACGTTGCCGACCCGAATGTCTATGTCTATGCCATGTTGCACCAGGTCGATCATGTTGTCGATGGTGTCCAGTTTAAGGATCAGCTTAGGGTGGAGAAACATCAGTTCGGACAAAATTGGGGCCAGGTGCAAACGGCCGAGGCCGAGGCTGCACACCACGCTCAGCGTGCCGCTGAGGCTGTCGTTGTTTTGCGTGGCGGTTTCTTTTAAATTGTCCAACTCGATCAAGATGCGTCTTGATTTCTCATAAATATATTTGCCGTCTTCGGTCAAGCTGACGTTTCGGGTGCTGCGATTGAGCAATTTACAATCCAGCGTTTTCTCCAGTACTTGGATGCGTTTGCTGACAAACGCAGGCGAAGCACCTATTTCATTGGCGGCACCGCTAAAGCTTTTGCATCTGACCACGGCACAAAATACGTCTAGGTCAGAAAATTGAGGCTTATTCTTCACGATGTGTGTCCTTTGCATTCACGTTTCTGGTAGTTATCAAAATAGTTATTAACTGTATGCTGTTATTCACTATTGGCTAACTTAAGGAACGTCACACATCATGCTGAAAACATACAAAATTGCAGCCATTCCGGGGGACGGAATCGGTGCAGAAGTGTTACCTGAAGGCGTTAAGGTGTTACAGGCCGCGGCCAAAAAGCAAGGCATTAACATGATATTTGAGTATCTTGACTGGGCCAGTTGTGATTATTACCTGAAAAACGGCCAAATGCTACCTAATAATTGGTTTAGTGCTTTAAAAGACTACGATGCGATTTATTTTGGGGCGGTGGGCTGGCCAGAAAAAGTCCCTGATCACGTGTCGTTGTGGGGTTCTTTGCTCCAGTTCAGACAGAAATTCGACCAGTATGTGAATTTGCGTCCGGTGAAGCTATTGCCGGGGGTGCCTTGTCCTTTGGCCAATCGCGTGCCTGGCGACATTGATTTTTATGTGGTGCGGGAGAACACCGAAGGCGAATACACCGCACTAGGGGGCCGCATGTATGAAGGCACCGACCGTGAGGTGGTGTTGCAACAGTCGGTGTTTACCCGTACCGGCTGCGATCGGATTTTGCGCTACGCCTTTGATTTGGCCCAGGCCCAGGGCAAAACCAAGGTCACGGCGGCCACCAAATCGAATGGCTTGGCGGTGAGCATGCCGTATTGGGATGAGCGGGTCGATGCCATGGCCGCGCACTACCCACAGCTGGTGGTCGACAAGCAGCACATCGACATTTTGTGCGCCCGCTTTGTGTTGCAGCCTGAGCGTTTTGAGGTGGTGGTGGCGTCCAATCTGTTTGGCGACATTCTGTCGGATTTAGGCCCGGCCTGTACCGGCACCATAGGCTTGGCCGCGTCGGCCAACTTGAATCCCGAGCGTCGATTCCCTTCTTTGTTTGAACCCGTACACGGCTCTGCGCCAGACATTGCGGGCCAAAATGTGGCCAATCCGATTGCCATGGTGTGGTCGGGCGCGATGATGCTGTCGTTTTTTGGCGAACATGATCCTGCCTGTGCCCAAGCCGCCGCTGAGGTGATGACGGCGATTGAGCAAAGCCTGTTGACCGGTCCTAAGACCCGTGATTTGGGGGGCGTCGCCAGCACCACGGAGGTGGGCGACGCGCTGGCGGCGCTGATTGCCGCAGCCTGAGGCACAGAGGGTTAACCAGAGCAGAACGGTGATTCTGCCGCCGATAAAAATAGCCATACCCAGGAAGACGGTGCGCCCATTCATCGGTGCGCCCAACCACCCAGAGGAGTAGGAAGAGATGAAACCGTTTGTTTATGCCCTGAGCGAGGACAGCCAGTATTTTGTGCACTGGCACAGCGTGTTTGTGGCCGCCACCGATGGCGATGTGGATGCCCAGCGTGCCGCTTACGATGCGCTGTGCCATAGCTACACGCCGCCCTTGCACGACAGCATTGTTAAGAGTGAGGCGCAGTTAGGTGAGGCCGGTATGGAGACGGCGGTGCGGTTTTTTGTGCCACAGGCGGCGGCGCCTGCCGGTGGCTGGCCGTGGGTGTTTTACATCCATGGGGGCGACTGGGTCAGCGGCAGCTTGGATTCGCACGAGTTCATTACCGCGGCGCTGTGCGAAGACCTGGGGATGGCGGTGGTGGCGGTGGGCTATCGGCAAGCGCCGGAACATGGGTTTCCTTTGGCCCACCAAGACTGTCAGGCGGTTTATGGACGCCTGCGGGCAGAGGCGACACGATGGGGGTTAGACCCGAATCGGGTGGTGGTGGCGGGCGATGGCGTCGGGGGCAATATGGCGGCCAGCCTGACCCAGTCCTGTGCCCAGCAGGGTCAGGCGCCTGCTGGCTTGGCCTTGATTTACCCCTGGTTGACGACGGCGTTTGACCTGCCGTCCCATCACACCCATGCCCATGCGCCCTTATTCGGCCTGACCCAACTGCAGGCGGCGTATGCGGGCTATGCCACTGCGGCCGAGTTGAATGACCCACGGCTGTCGCCACTACGCTTG
>JAGNPU010000215.1 GCA_017989485.1 Neisseriaceae bacterium | reverse complement strand
ATTTAGGACGCTGCTGGAGCCGATAAAAAACCACCGTGATGCGGTGGTTTTTTGGTTGCTGCTGGTGTCGGCGCGATGGGGTTTAGCGCGTGCCGGTGGCAGGCGTGAGCTGCTGCAACAGCTGGCGGATTTTTAAAATCACCGCCTGTTCTTGCTGCTGGGCATCGTCTTGGGCATGAGGGGTGGGGTGGCATCCTGCGGCCCAGCCCACGACGCCACATAGGTGCACATAGGGCAGGCCCAGCTCTTTTGCCAAAACGGCTTCGGGCATGCCGGTCATGCCCAGTAACTGGGCGCCATCACGACTGTATTTTTTGACTTCGGCCTTAGTGGGCAAGCGTGGGCCCTGTAGGCAACCGTAGACGGCCTCGGTGTGGATGGTGGTTTGGGCCGCCGTGGCCGTGGCCAAAATCAGACGACGCAGGGCTTTGTCATAGGGCTCGCTAAAGTCGACGTGGCTGACGTGGTTGCCCATGCCTTCATGGTAGGTGTGGGCTCGGCCATAGGTATAGTCGATGATGTCGTTCGGCAAGATCAGGCTGCCAGGGGCCATGTCGGCGTGGGTGCTGGTGACGGCGGCAATAGAGATCACGCTGGTGGCGCCGACGTCTTTTAGCGCCCAGAGGTTGGCCTTGTAGTTGATGTCGTGTGGGGCAATGGTGTGGCTGCTGCCGTGGCGTGCCAAAAACACAATGTCTAGGTCGCCCAGTTGGCCAAATACCATGGGGCAGCTAGGATCACCATAGGGCGTACGGATGATTTGACGGTGGGTAATGGTGAGTTCTGGTAAGCGGGTTAAGCCGCTGCCGCCAATGACTGCAAACATAGAGAACGCTCCTAAGGCTAAGGTTGATGATTCATTCTAGCAGGTTTATGATCTGTGTCATGCTGTTTGACTTGGGTTATGGGGGGATCTTCCCTATAATAGGATTTAATAAACCGTTAGGGATCACATGAAAACATCTGCACGTAATCAGTTTCACGGCGTGATCGACGCCATTAAAATAGGCGCCACCCATGACGAGGTTGTGTTGTCGATTGCCGATGGGCAAACCGTGATTGCGGTGGTGACGCAAGAGAGCACTCAAGCCATGGGCCTGAGCGTGGGCAAGCAGGCCGTTGCCTTGGTGAAAGCCCCTTGGGTGGTGCTGTGCGCGCCCAATGATGAGTATGTGTACTCCACCCGCAATCAGTTCACGGGCAAGGTGGCGGGAGTGATTAAAGGCGCGGTCAATGCCGAAGTGTTTATTGACGTCAGTGCCGGCCTGAGCATGGCCGCCATCGTCACCAATGACAGCATTGACCGCTTAAACATTCAGTTGGGTGGCCAAGTCACGGCTATTTTCAAAGCGTCGCATGTGATTTTGGCGGTAAAAAAATAGGACGATGTGCTTCTCGCGCTAAGCGGCCCCATGATGCGGGGCCTTTTTTAATGGCCACCAGGGCGGATAGATCATGCGATAATGGGGCATTTCTTGTTTTAGGCTGACTCACCATGACGCATTCCCTTTCTAAAGACCCCCTCCACGGCATTACCTTAGAGGCCATGCTGGTCGAGCTGCATCAGCTGTATGGCTGGGACGGCCTGGCCGAGCTGATTAACATTAACTGCTTTAAAAACGAGCCCAGCGTGAAGTCTAGCCTGAAGTTTTTGCGCCGAACGCCGTGGGCGAGGGCCCAGATTGAGGCGCTGTATCTGCGCGATGCGGCCAGATAGTTGGTTGAGGGGTAATCTTTTAGTTTTGTACATTAAGCTGTTTTCAAAAGCCAAATACCGTGTGTATTTGGCTTTTTGTCTTGTCGGTCAGAGTGGTGTTAAGTCTTTGAGTTATGGTTATGTTATTTATTGCTTAAAAACAAAGGTTTGGCTTGTTTTTTTGAGAAATGTATTGACTTGGGTCAACAATGCTAATGATAATGCGAGTGATTTTCATTTAAGTATATCGATCAACCTAACACAGAGACAGAGTGATGAAACAAAAGCAAATCAGTATTTTGGTTGGCATGCTGTGCACCAGCGCCATGCCCACCGTATGGGCCCAAGAGCAGGCAGCACGGTTGGACGACATTGTGGTGACGGCAGACCGTACCGAGCAAAGTATTGATAAGACGGCGGCCAACGTCAGCGTCATCAATCGTCAAGGGTTGGATAAAGCAGGGGCCACCGACATCAAAAATGCCATCCGCTATGAGCCCGGTGTGAGTGTGGCCTCGGATCCAAAGCGGCAGGGTAATGCGGGCTACACCATACGTGGGATAGACGGCAACCGTATTTTGATGATGGTGGATGGCGTGCGCCTGCCTGAGTCTTATTCGGGCGGTGGTGGTAACGGTGCGATCTCCGGCCGCGACATGGTTGAGTTTGATACCCTGCGTCAGCTAGACATCATCAAAGGCCCTTATTCATCATTGTATGGCAGTGATGCCTTAGGTGGGGTGGTGAATTACACCACCTATAAGCCTGAGGATTTGGTAGATGAGGAAAAACCTTGGTATCTAGGTTTAAAACAAAGCTATAACAGCGCCAACAAAGGCCATGCGACCACACTGACTGCGGCAGGGCAGCATGGGATTGCTTCTGGCCTACTGATGTTGACCAAGCGCCAAGCAGATGAGTACAAAAACCGCGGTACTGAAAACGTGGATGGGGCTAAGCGAACCAAGCCAAACCCGCAAGACATTGATGGCCATAACGTTTTGGCCAAAGGCGTGTTGGCCGACGGAGCCCATCGCTTGGAGGCTACGGCGGAATACTTTAAACGCACCACGGAGACGACTGACCGCATTGCCCTAGGCACAGTGGTTGATCGTGCTGGATTGAGCACGACGACCAAACAGCAGGTATCTGAGGACGAGGCCAAGCGGCATCGCCTGGGTCTAACCTATACCTATCAACCAGTAGAGGGTGTTTTTGATGAGCTGGAAGTAGGTGTGTCGCGCCAAAAACTAAAGAGCAAAGACACCTTGGTCCAACGCTTTGCCAAAGGCAGCCCCGCGGTCAACAGCGCCGAATACTCGAACTATGATTTCAATCAAACCATAGACACCGTCCATGGTCAGGTAAAAAGCCGTATTGAAACAGGCAACGTCATGCATGGTCTGATCGCCGGGATTGAGTATAAAGAAACCAGTACCGATAGGGGCCGTCAGAAAACCCGCGCCATTGAAGGTGGTGCGCCGGTGCTGGTCGATGGCTCTAAAACCTTTCCTGACAGCGACCGTAAAACCGTGGGCGTGTATGTGCAAGACGCCATCACCTTTGAAAATGGCGTGCGCTTGACGCCGGCCTTGCGTTATACCTACGACCGCATTTCACCCAAGATTGATGCGGCCTATTTGGCCAGCACGCCTACCTCTGAGCCCAAGCGGTTTTCAGACAGTGCTGTGTCGCCGAGCATTAGCCTAAGCGTACCGCTTACTCCAGAAACCACTGGTTTCTTGGCTTATTCGACCGGATTTAGAACACCGCCATTTGACAGCGCAATGATGTCGTTTGCCAATTTGATGCACGGCTATCAGGTGATTCCCAATGGCAATTTGAAGTCAGAAAAATCACAGAGTCTTGAGGCTGGTTTGCGCCATAAGAGCAGTGATTTTGAAGCCAAGGCTACGATTTTCTATAATCGCTATAAAGACTTTATCGATCAATCCTATTTGGCCGATCAGGTAATTGGTGGTCGCCCCATCATGACGGTGACCTACGACAACATCGGCAGGGTGACGACTTATGGGTTTGAGGCCAGCGCGGCCTATCGCGTGGCACCCAATTGGCAGCTAAACGGTGCCGTATCATGGATGCGGGGCACCAATAAGGTGGACGACAAGCCTTTGGACAGCGCACAGCCGCCTCAGATCATGTTGGGCGTGGGGTATGACACGGCCATCTGGGGCGCCAACCTGGATTGGACCTTGGTCGCCCCTAAGGAAAAGGTGAGCGATAAGAAGTTTGTGCAAGCGGCTGGCTATGGTGTGGTGGACGCCACCATGTTCTGGAATATTAGTAAAAACGCCAAGCTTAATATGGGTGTTTACAATATTGGCAATAAAAAATATTGGGACTATGTCGACGTTAAGGGGCTAACGGCTTCGGTACCCTTAGACTATTACAGTCGACCTGGTCGTAGCGTGTCCGCGGCATTGCAGCTGAAGTTCTAGTCGTAGGCCCTTGGTGGTATTGATAAAAAAATCAATAAAACCAAGGGTTTTTTTCTTTATAAAAAACAAAATGCCGAAAAGGCCTTGACGCCAACGCGAATGATAACAATAATGCGAATAATTATCGTTAT
>JAGNPU010000214.1 GCA_017989485.1 Neisseriaceae bacterium | reverse complement strand
GACTTTTGGGTGGGTGCAAGCATTTAATGCATTGGGTAGGCCAGAGCGACGTAAGTCTTGGAGAAATTAGACAAAAAAAGCCGTATCGGCGTGATCGACAGGGCTTTTTAAGGGCAAATTAGGGGAGAAAACCGCAAAACGGCCGTGGCGACTCAAGGGTGGCCAAAGCCTTAAAGAAGTCGTTATCTGAGGCTTTTAACGCCTAAACAAGGGGTGTTTTGGGCACGATTGGCCTCAGGCCGGCGAGGCCTTTAATCGGTTTTTTTGGGCAGTGCCTGATACTGGCGGTCAAAATAAACCAGTGCCTCAGGGGCGTTGCCAAACTGAATATTGTGTAGCTCAATCAAAAACACGGTGTGGGTGCCGACTTCTTTACGGTCGCTGATGCGGCCGCTTAACTGGGCCACGGCGCCGTCCACACACCATTGACCCGCTTGATTCTGACGCCAGCCTTCGGTGGCAAAGCGCTCGGCCATGCTTAAGCCGGTGCGGCCGGAAAAATGATTGGCCATGTCGATTTGATGACTGCCCAAAATGTTCACACACACGTCTGCCTGGGCTTTTAAAATCGGGTTGAGGGCGCTTTGTCCGTTAATGCAGGCCAATATCGTGGGGGGCGTATCGGTGACCGAACAAATGGCCGTCATGGTGATGCCATAGTCGCCCTGAGGGCCGGAGGTGGTCAGAATGTTGACGGCAGCGCTGAGCTGCGACATGGCGTCACGAAACGCTTGGCGATGGGTGTCTACGGTGTGAGTCGGGGTGGTCAATGTTATGCCTTATGCCGTTAAGGGGCCAATTGAGGGAGATTAATCAGCCCCACAGTCTAACTGATTCATGTTCAGAAAACCACACCCTGCGCCCAGTAGGGGTTTGTCGGGACGTCAGGCATAAAAAAACCGGCCTAGGCCGGTTTTTTTGCGGGTAGGGCTTAGGCTTTTTTGGCCCAAGACATACACCAACCGTCTTTGGTCACGGTTTTGCCGGCAAATAGGGTACACGGCCCAACGGGTTTGGTGCCGCCTTGGTAGAGGGCACAGTTCAAACAGGTTTGATCAGGCTTGTGCTTTGGGTATTTGGCTTTGTCTACGGCAGACGTTTTGGTTTTGTAGCCTAAAGCCACGGCCATAGGGTCGGTTTCTTTAACCGCGATAGGGGCCGCAATGGCACGGTTGCCCAGTACGGCGGCGGCGCCGGCCGCAGGGAGAATCTTTAATAAAAAGGTACGTCTGGTGGTCATGGTTGGCTCCTGGTTATGGCTGGTCTATGCCTAGCCTATCAGCCTGCAGCAAATAGAACACCTTTACTGTGGCCGTCTGTTATTTTCTTCATTACAGAAATCATTATAATGTGATTCTTCGGGTAAAGCCATTAAAAACGGTTACATTACAAATATTTACTGATATAAAGCAAGTTGTTCTGACTATAGGAAAAACCCATCAACACCATAGCCATGAGCAATGATGCCGTGGCTGAGGCCACATCGTGCCAGGTGGCCGCATTTGTTTACTGAATCTGTTAGAAGAACCTAAGTCTTTAAAAGTTCAGTTGCATGATAGCGTAAAAACAGCAAAAATAGCAGGATATCCGTTCGCCTCGGCGATCACAACCCGTATTTCAACCGAAAAAGGTCAGATTCAGGATGTCGACGTTCCAAGCGTATGCCTACGAAGGCAGTTTAAGTGATCAATATGCACAATTGGCACAGCAGCTGCATGCCCTGCTGGCAGGGGAAACCCGTGTGATGACGGCCCTGAGTCAGGCCAGTGCCTTATTGAATCAGTTTTTGAGCGATGTGAACTGGGTTGGGTTTTACCTGGCCGAGGGCGATGCCTTGTACTTAGGCCCGTTCCAAGGCCTGCCGGCGTGCACCAGCATTCCTTTTGGCAAAGGCGTTTGCGGGGCGGCCGCACGCACAGGGCTGACCCAGCGGGTGGCTGACGTGCATGCGTTTGCCGGCCACATCGCCTGCGATGCCCGCAGTCGTGCTGAGGTGGTGGTGCCCCTGTTCGTCCGCGGACAGCTATGGGGGGTGTTAGACGTTGACAGCCCCAGCGTCGGCCGTTTTGGGCCTGAGGATGAGCTGGGTTTGGTACAGTTTGTGACGGTTTTGATGGCGGCGTTGACCGAGGCGGGCGTGTGACTGCCTTATGGCAACAGCTGTGGCTGTGGGTGGCCTTAGGGGCGGCTGGCGGGGGCGTTTTGCGCTACTGGGTGGGCCTGCTGGCGGGCAAGGCCGCTTGGTTTCAATGGCCGATGTTGCTGGTGAACGTGGTGGGCGGGGGCATGATCGGCGTGGTGGCCTTTGTGTTGCTGCACAAACCCGAAGCCCATCCCGTGTGGCGGGTGCTGCTGATTACTGGTTTTTGCGGCGGTTTCACCACGTTTTCCAGCTTTTCGCTAGAAATGTTGGGCCTGCTACAGGCCCAACGCTACGTGGGCGCCTTTAGCCTGGCCTTGGCCCACGTGCTGCTGTCGGTGGCGGCCACCGCGCTGGCGTGGTGGCTCATGCAAAAATGGTGGGCCTAGCCCTGAGCGTTGCGGCAATCGCGTAACCACGCCGCCAGGGCATGATCTTGGCTGATGTACCCTAGGCGCAGCAGGCAATCTAAGGTGGCCAAGGTCGCGTCGTTCATAAAGCGTTGATTGATGATGGCGGAGGCCACTTCAGCCGGCGTCATCAAATTAAATTCGGCCACTTCGCCATCTTGGTTTTGTGGCGTCGCTTCTGGCGACAGCCAGCAGTCAAAAATATGCAGGTATTCTCGGTGCAGGCCGCGGCTGACGGCGCGTAGGCTGAGGCAGCGGCTTTTTTGTTCTAAATGGCTGAGGTCGGCTTCGCACATGCCCGCTTCTTCCCAACCTTCTCGCATCATCGCTTCGGGGATGGTTTCGCCCGCACTCACGCCGCCACCGACCAGATTGTCGAGCTTATTGGGGTCGACCGCCTTAAAGGGGCTGCGGGTGCCGATCCAAAAATGGGGCACATCGTCGATTAAGGTCAAGCCATTGATGTGGACGGCCTGGCTTAACAGGCCTAAAGGCCTAAAGGCCGAGCGCTCTAGCGGAAACAGCGGGGCCTGGGTTTGCGGGTCTTGCACCAAGAAAAACTCGTTGCGCCAGCCGCTTAATAAGCCGCTGAAATACCAGTCCATGGCCACGTTCTGTAGGCCGTTGGCAATGTCTTCTAGGGGGGCTTCGTCTTTGAGGATTAAATGGTCGCCGGCATCGGCCACCCATTGTGCGGCGTCGCACAGTAAGTGGGTTTTCCATTTGGCCGCGACGCGGCCCAAGGGGCGGTCACGAAACAAGAGGGGCGTATAGTCCGCCGTGGGGACGTTGAATACTGAGGTGACCTGATGCAAGAGTTGCGTTTGGATAGCGGGATCAAAAGCAGAAACAACCATAAAGCGTCCTCACAGTCGAATAAGTGATGCGGCTGGGCTAAGGGCCCAAGCACAAGCAAAGCAGCCATTCTAGCACTACTTTTTCCCCTATCAATAGTTTTTATTTTAAATAAATAACTTAAAATCAATTAAGATTGTTTATAGATCATTGGCTTGAACAGGGGCATAGCCATCAAATCGGGTGCTTTTGCCCAAATATTGATAGGCTGGCTCAATGTGGTTAAGCCATTCGCCCAGACGGGGGCGTTTGACGATGACGCGCTTCTTGGCCAGGCCCAGTGCCAACGGCAATAGGTTACCGGCGTCATCGCCGGCACCGACCAATTCATGGAAATAGGCCATTTCTTTTTTGACGGCGGCGCTTTTTTTGCTGTCAGGATACATGGGGTCTAGGTACACCACGTCTGGCCGGGGGCCGATGTTGGCCCACGCCAAATCAGGGGCAAAGACGTCGAGGTGATGTAGGGTGATGTTGGCCATGATGCTGGCCAACTCAGGCGCGGCGGCGGCACGCTGTAGGCCGTCGGCCAGCAGGGCGGCCACGGCGGGGTGGCGTTCAAACACGGTGACGGTGAGGCCGCTGCTGGCCATGATGAAGGCATCTCGGCCAAGGCCGCCGGTGAAGTCCCACACGGTGTGATTGTGCTTGTGGTTAATGGCCTTGTTGATGAGTTCACCACCGCCTTTTTGGCGTCGGTAATCTAGGCTGCCGCTGACGAAGTTGACGCTGACCTGTCCTTTTTTATCGGCATGGCGCAGGCTGAGGCCGTGTTCGTCTAGGCATAAATAAACGCCTTGTGGGGGGGGCGTGTGCATCAGGGCAAAGCCATAGTCTTGGCACAGTTGCTGCCCTTGAATGGGGTCGGCACAGGGTAGGGT
>JAGNPU010000213.1 GCA_017989485.1 Neisseriaceae bacterium | reverse complement strand
GCATACAAGAGGTGGGCCATCAGCGTCAAAAAGTGTTTCCTGGGCTTAGGCGTTTAAAAAAGGCATGAATAGGCGGCAGTGTTGAGCGCTTTGAGTGGGCAAGACGACGATTTGGGGCCTGTTGTGGCAGCGAGGCCAGATGGGAAAAAGCCACCCTTGTGGGGTGGCTTTTTCGTTTGCTGCCATACTGTCATCATCTTGTCTGCTGGGGGTGCCCGCACAGTTTAGAACGATCGCCTGCGCTTGTGGACTCCTTAACAGATACAACGTTATGTATTGCGTATCACGTAGTTCACTGATGTAAGACATTAATCAAATCATAAATTAGCTATCCCTATCTTACCTGAGTATGACGATGACTTCAATCTGATGTGGGTAAGTTAGTACTCATTGGCCTGATAAGGGTCATTGTTTTGAGCAATATGTCATGCTTTAAGCCTTTGGGTGCTCTGTATCCGTTTTGTCGCCAGGTGTGGTCAGTTTGATCTGGATGAGTTATTGTTTGCTGTTGCGGGTGAGGATGTCGTATTGGTGTCTGAAACGCCGTCGTGATGTGAGTAAATGATACCGCCAGGGGCCCACTTTTGAGGGGTACAGCGAAAAGGAAGATTGAAATGAAATTGGCCTACACCATTATTTATGTGCCAGATGTATTGGCGACCCTCGTGTTTTTTGAGCGGGCTTTGGGCCTGCGGCGGCGCTTTGTGCATGAGTCTGAGGGCTATGCTGAGTTAGACACGGGCGCCACCACCTTGGCGTTTGCCGACGCCAGCGTGGCCGATGAGATTGTGGCCGGCGGCTGCGTGTTGGCGCACGAGTCTGAGCGGCCATTGGGCATGGAGGTGGCGTTTGTGACTGAAGATGTGGCGGCGGCTTATGCACAGGCCGTGGCAGAGGGGGCGTTGGCCGTGTCGGCGCCGGTGGATAAGCCTTGGGGGCAGACGGTGGCCTATGTGCGCTCGCCGGAGGGGATTTTGATTGAATTGTGCACGGCGGTTGCCTAGTCGCGCTTAGTCACTGTGGCAAATAAAACGGCGCCGGATCGTATTCCGAGCGCCGTTTTGTCGTGATGAGGGGTTTATTCACCGTTGGCGATGCGTTGCGGTATTTGGCTAAGTAGGGTGCGGGCCGCTTGGGCGATTTGGTCCTGCTTGTCGGCCACTTCGCGACCTTGCCATACGGGGCGGCCACTTTGGTCTTTAATGCTTAAAGACACATAGTTTTGCTCGTAGGTGCGGGTTTCGTAGCTGTCCCAATAGGGGTCATACCCGATGCCGCCAAAGCCGCCGTGACGACCATGGCGGCCGTAGCCGTAGCCTATGCTCATATTGGTGCGTCTGGGTTCGGTGACGGTCAGCTTGCCTCGTTCCACGCTAAAGCACAAATCATATTGGGCCTGTTTGGCGGGCACCACGTCTAGGTTGACCAAGTATAAGTCGGTTTTAAGCGTTTCGAGGTCAAGGTTTTCATAGCAGCTAATCGACACGTTGGCGGCCTGGATGGGTAGGCTAATCAGTGCGACCAGGCTGGTTAAAAGCAATTTATTCATGTGTATTCCCTATGTGCTTGGCGGTCAAAATGGCCAGGCCCAAGCCCTGATGAGTAGATATCCTCTTTGATTATAAAGCACCCACGCAAAAAAAAGCAGCCCGTGGGCTGCTTTTTGTCAAACGAAGCGATTAATCCAATTTTTTGAAATGCTTGCGACGTTCGTGTTCTTGCAAGTAGCGTTTACGCATACGAATGCTTTGTGGGGTTAATTCCACCAGTTCGTCGTCGGCAATAAATTCTACGGCGCTTTCCAGCGTGATCTTGATTGGGGTGGTCAAACGAACCGCTTCATCGGTGCCGCTGGCACGAACGTTGGTCAGTTTTTTACCTTTTAAAGGGTTCACGATCAGGTCGTTGTCACGGCTGTGGATGCCGATAACCATGCCTTCGTATAGTTTGTCGCCTGGGCTCACAAACATACGACCACGGTCTTCTAGGTTCCACAAGGCGTAGGCAACGGCTTCGCCTGCTTCTTGAGAAATCAACACGCCGTTATGACGGCCAGGCATGTCGGCTTTAACCGGTGCATAGTCATCAAACACGTGAGCCATTAGGCCAACGCCGCGGGTTAAGGTCATGAATTCGCCTTGGAAGCCAATGAGGCCACGAGCAGGGATGTGGTATTCAAGACGCGTACGGCCTTTGCCATCGCTTTCCATGTTAACCAGTTCGCCACGACGACGGCCCAGTTCTTCCATGATGGCGCCTTGGTTGCTGTCTTCTACGTCAACGGTTAGGTTTTCGTAAGGCTCGCATTTTTGACCGTCGATTTCACGGTACACCACGCGTGGTTTGGCAACGGCTAGTTCGTAGCCTTCACGACGCATGCTTTCCAATAGAATGGTCAAGTGCAATTCGCCACGACCAGACACGCGGAATACGTCGGCATCTTCAGTTTCTTCAACTTTCAACGCCACGTTGGTCAATAATTCTTTGTTCAGACGGTCACGAATTTGACGGCTGGTCACAAACTTGCCTTCGGTACCGGCCAATGGTGAGGTGTTCACCATAAAGTCCATGGTCAGGGTGGGTTCGTCTACGGTCAACATGGGCACGCCCACTGGGTTTTCTTTGTCGCAGATGGTCACCCCGATACCGATTTCGTCGATACCAGACACAATGATGATGTCGCCAGCCTGAGCTTCGGCAACTTCAACACGTTCTAGGCCTTGAATGCCCAAAACTTGGTTGATGCGGCCTGTGGCGATTTGTTTGTCGTGTTCCATAATGGCCACTGCTTGGCCAGATTTAATACGGCCATTCAATACGCGGCCAATGCCTAAGCGACCCGTGTAGGTAGAGTAGTCAAGGGCAGAAATTTGCAGTTGCAAAGGCGCATCGGCAGAACCGGTTGGCTCTGGCGTGTGGGTAATAATGGTTTCAAACAAAGGACGCATGTCGCTAGATTCGTCTTCTTCTTGCAATTTCGCAAAGCCGTTAAGGCCTGATGCGTAAATGATAGGGAAGTCTAGCTGTTCGTCAGAAGCGCCCAGTTGGTCGAATAATTCGAAGGTTTGGTCTATCACCCAGCTTGGGCGAGCGCCTGGGCGGTCAACTTTATTGATCACCACGATTGGGCGTAGGCCCAATGCCAAGGCTTTTTTGGTCACAAAACGGGTTTGTGGCATAGGGCCTTCTTGGGCGTCTACCAACAAAACCACACCATCAACCATGCCCATAACACGTTCCACTTCACCGCCGAAGTCGGCGTGACCTGGGGTGTCAACGATGTTGATGTGTATGCCTTCATAATCCACCGAAGTGTTTTTGGCCAGAATGGTGATGCCACGTTCTTTTTCAATGTCACCGCTGTCCATCACGCGTTCAACCACTTGCTGGTTGTCGCGGAAGGTACCTGCTTGACGGAGTAATTGGTCGACTAATGTCGTTTTGCCGTGATCGACGTGGGCGATGATGGCTACGTTACGTATATTTTTGCTCATGATTATTTATTGATTTGACTTTGAATAAATGGGGGGAAATAAGTTAAGTCGGCCATTCTAACACTAAATTGCCACATCTGTTTTATTTTTCTTGAATAATCATAAGTAGATGAATGATTTATTTTGTTTTTCGGCTCAGAAAAGCGAGTCTTTTCAAGGTGTAAAAACCCTGATTTAGGTCAAATAAGGGTGGGCGTGTAAAACGGCTTTAAAGCGAGGATTTTGTGGTATTTGTGGTCTTAAATGCTTGTGTGCTAAGGGTTATGCTTTTTGGGTAATGCAAAATTTGGGCCGTTGCGGTATTTTATTCTGAGGTGGGTGCCCAGGGTCGGCGTATTGGCCATAAATCATGGATAAAGGATGTCTTGAGATGAGCATTAAATCGTGGCCGAAAACAGAGCGCCCGCGGGAGAAGTTGTTGGAAAAGGGTGTGGGCAGTTTAAGCGACGCCGAATTGCTGGCGATTTTGCTGCGGGCGGGGGTAAGGGGGATGAGTGCGGTCGCCTTAGGGCGCGAGCTGATGCGCAAACACGAAACCCTGAGCCGTCTGTTTGCGCTGCCCTTGGCTGAGTTCTCGGCGCAAAAAGGCCTGGGCGTGGCCCATTACACCCAGTTTGCGGTGGTGAAAGAGTTGGCCAAGCGAATTTTGGCCGAAGAGATTAAGGCCGCCGACACCTGGCATGAGCCTAGACAGATTAAGGATTATTTACGCCTGCACCTGGCTCACTTAAATACAGAACAGTTTTTGGCCCTGTTTTTGGATCAGCAACACCACATTGTGGCCATGGAGGTATTGAG
>JAGNPU010000212.1 GCA_017989485.1 Neisseriaceae bacterium | reverse complement strand
CGCCCTCACCACCATGTCGTCATTCACCGACTGAATGCGGCTAATGTAGGCCTGGGCTTCCTGTACGGCCGCCAAGGCTTCTGCCTTAGCGGCTTGCGCCGCGCTCACGCCGGCTTTAGCCCCCTGAGCAGCGGCCTGACGTCGGGTCACTTCGACGCTGGACACCAAATCGTCACGGCGCAGCTTCAGCGCCTCGCTCAGCTCAATGTCGGCCACGCGCTGCTGTTCCGCCCTCGCCATGCCTTCTGCACTGGCACGGGCCACGGCTTGCTCGGCACGCAGTCGCGCCGCCTTAGCCGCGTCTAGCTGCGGGGCGGTTTCCGAAGGCGACAGCTCGGCCACTACGTCGTTCTGGGCCAGGTCCTGGCCTTCTTTCGCCGGCAAGGCCTGGATTCGTCCAGGATACAGGGTGGCCACATCGACACGGCCCAGCTCCAAGCGGCCATTAATGCCGACGATGTCGTCCGGCAGGCCGCTGCCCTGCTGGCTGTTAAACCAAATCCCAGCACCCGCCAAAAGGGCCACGACCACGCCACCACCGATGAGTTGTTTTTTATTCATGTTGTACGCGAGCCTCTCGCAAAGTATGTCAAAATAGGTTAGCGCCCTAGCAATTGGGCATAAAAACAAGGCCAATCTTTATTTATACCGCCTCTCACCCACAGGGTCAACCGATGAACTACTCTAAACAATGGCCTGTACTGGGTTGTTTTTAATATACTTTTAAAGATAAGTGGTTATTTTAACACCATAAAATAATTACATTTAAATTTAAACTATTTTAAATAATATTTAAAAATTACGCCATACCCCTTATGGCGGACAACGGTCGGCGACGCCATTAAAAAAGCCGAGTCACAAGGACTCGGCTGGGCGACATCAAATCGGGCCTTAGCTGTCGGCTACCTGCCCGCATGCTTTGGCCGCCGCTTCGGCCTCGGCCAAAGCCTTTTTCTCCGCCTTGGCGGCAGCCTTCACGGCCTTGGCTTCTTTAATGCGCGCATCTTGGATGGCTTTGGCCTCGGCTTCCGCCTGGGCGCGAATAGCCTCTTTGGCGTGGGCCACAGCCGCATCTTCCGGATTCATTTTTTCAAACACCCCGATGGACTCCACGTGGGCCGTGTGCGGGAACATATTGATGATGCCTGCCTGACGGAAGTGGTAGCCCTTGCCCACCAGCACCGCGGCATCACGCGCCAACGTCGCCGGCTTGCAAGACACATACACGATGCGCTCAGGCATGGTGTCGTATTGGAACGACTTCACCAGCTCAAACGCCCCATCGCGCGGCGGATCAATGAGCATTTTGTCAAAGCGACCGAGGGCCGCCATGCTTTCTTCCGTCACCAAGAACAGGTTGGCCACTTGAAATTCGACCCTGTCGGCCAGGCCGTTGTGGACGGCATTCTCTTTCGCCCGCTTCACCAGCGCATCGGCGCCTTCAATCCCCACCACGGTGGTGCCGTAGGAGGCAATCGGCAAGGTAAAGTTGCCGATGCCACAAAACATGTCGGCGATGCGTTCGCCCGGCTGCGGATCGAGCAGGCGCATGGCGCGGCTGACCATGACTTCATTAATGCTGGGGTTCACCTGCGTAAATTCGGTCGGATGATAGGGCATTTCAATGCCGTAGTTCAGCAACTCATAAGTCAGCGGATGGGTGGTTTCGGGATAAAACGGGTAAACCGTATCCGGTCCCTTAGGCTGCAACCACAGCTGCAAAGGCTTGGCCTCGGTGGTGTGTGCGTCAATAAACGCACGCATGATGACTTCATCCTCAGGCGTCATGGGGTCCATGACGCGGAACACCATCACCGTGACGTGCTCGCCCACCGCCCATTCGATTTGCGGCATGCGGTTGTAAATCGACAGTTTGGCAATCACCGCGCGTAAGGGGTCGATTAAATCAGACACGTGCTTGGGCAAAACGCGGCACTCGTGCATGTCTAAGATGTACGGCGCACGGCGTTCGTGAAAGCCCACCAACACCGATTCTTTTTTGGCCACCCACTTCACCGACATCCGCGCACGATGGCGGTATCCCCAAGCGGGGCCGGCAATCGGGGCCAGCATCACTTCGGGGCTCACCTTGCCAATATGGCTTAGGTTGTCTTCCAAAATACGCTGTTTCACCGCCACCTGGGTTTGAAACGACACGTGTTGCATGGAGCAGCCGCCACAAACACCATAATTAGGGCATTCAGGCACTTCGCGGGCCGACGAGGCGGTCAACACCTCTATCGTGTCCGCCAATTCAAAGGTGGCTTTACGGCGGTAAGAGCGATACGACACCGTCTCGTAAGGCAGGGCGTTACTGATGAAGATGGTTTTGCCATCGACACGGGCGACCCCTTGACCCTCATGATCAAGCGATTCAATTTTTGCTATATTAGACACAGAAACCATCCGAAAAGTAATATTTAATCAAACATTCTCAAAATAGAGCGTTATTCTAGCATTTTTTTGATCCACTTCAGTTATGATGATTTGAAATAACTCTCTTCATGACAAGGTGTCTTTATGAAACGTCGCTTACTGCTCGCCCTGATTTGCGCCAGTGCCTCTTCCGCCTTTGCGGGTGAACTGCTTCCAGACGTGGCGCCTAGCCAAGCAAGCCAGCACATCGTGGTCAACATACCCCAACAGCGGCTGTTCTTTTACGAGCACAACACGCTGGTGAAGGTGTATCCGATAGTGGTGGGCAAAAATGCCACCCGCACCCCTATGGGCACCTACAAAATAGGGGCGACCCACCGCAACCCTACCTGGCACGTCCCACAATCCATCCAAAAAGAAATGCGCGCCAAGGGCCAAACCCCGATTCAAACCATTGCCCCCGGCCCTAACAACCCTTTAGGCCCCGTGTTTATTCGCTTTGGCGACCCGAAGCTGGGCCTAGGCATACACGGCACCAATGCCCCGAGCGTAGTGCCCGGCGTGCGCAGCCACGGCTGTGTGCGCATGAAAAGCCCTGAAGCCCTAGAGGTTGCGGCAAAAATAGAGCGCGGCGCCGACGTCTCGGTGATATATCAAATGGCGTCACTCAACCAGGACGCCGAGGGCAAGCTGTGGCTGGCCGCGTATAAAGACCCTTACGGACAAAAAAACTTAGACCAAGCCAAATTATTGGCCACCATCCAAGCCTGGGCCACCGAAACCGGCAAGCCGGTCAACCAGGCATTGGTGACCAAAATACTGGCCAACCAATCGGGCCTAGACAACTGTATTTCCTGCCTGAAAAACGTCGGCAAAAATAGCGTCAGCGGCGATTTAAGCCCGCTCAACTGGACCGATGGCCTCGTGACCCGTCCACCCGTTGTCGCCCCCGCCGTCATTGACGCAGCCCCGAGCGAGGCCGAGACGCCCAGCAACGCCGACCCGGACGCAGATCCAGCCGATCAAGAAGCGCAGGAAGCACAAGAAGGCGTGGCCGCACTGTTGTAAAGCATGGCGGCCATCTCGACCGTCATGACCACCCATGAGTGACCCTAATCGTGCCACTCCCGACCGAGGAGCCAATCATGTTGGCGTTCGAATTTGTCATCGTCTTGATGGCAATCTATTTAGGGGCCCGCCTAGGCGGGATTGGCATTGGTTTTGCAGGGGGATTGGGCGTATTGTTGCTGACCTTGTTGGCACAGATACAGCCCGGCCACATTCCCTTTGACGTGATCCAAATCATCATGGCGGTCATCGCCGCCATCGCCGCCATGCAGGTGGCGGGGGGCATGGACTATCTGGTCAGCCTGGCGGAAAAACTACTGCGCAAACACCCGCAACACATCACCTATTTGGCCCCCATCGTCACCTACGCCATGACCATTTTGGCCGGCACCGGCCACACCGCCTTTTCCACCCTACCCGTCATCACCGAAGTCGCCAAAGGCCAAGGCATTAGGCCGTCTAGGCCACTGTCCATCGCCGTGGTGGCCTCACAAATTGCCATCACCGCCTCACCGATTTCCGCCGCCGTGGTGTTTGTCGCCGGCCTCTTAGAACCGCTGGGGGTGGATTACCTCACCCTGCTGGCCATCGTGCTGCCGACCACGTTTGCGGCCGTCATGCTCACCGCCTTATTGAGCAACGTCTTGGGCCCTGAATTAAAAGACGACCCCGTTTACCAAGACCGCCTGGCGCGCGGCCTCGTCATCACCAACCCAACCCACATCACCATATTGAAACCCAGGGCCAAGCTATCGGTCGGCCTGTTTTTATTGGGCATTGTGGCCGTCATGCTCTACGCCACCGCCATCAGCCCTTCCGTCGGCCTGATCACCGACCCCGTTCTGGGC
>JAGNPU010000010.1 GCA_017989485.1 Neisseriaceae bacterium | reverse complement strand
CAGAGGTCAACGACCTGCTGAAAAAAATGAAGTTTAGCAAAGACGGGCAGTCTATCGTCTCGCGCGCCTTTAATGGTCAATATCTGTATCAAATGCCCTGGTATGTGCTGTTGGGCCCTGCGGGCTCAGGCAAAACCACTGCGTTAGAAAACTCCGGCCTGCATTTTCCTTTGGCCGACAGCTTGGGCATGTCTTTTTCTGGCCTGGCCGGCACTCGGGACTGCGACTGGTTTTTGTCGGATGAGGCCGTATTGCTGGACACGGCAGGGCGCTTTGTGTCCCACAACGGCGACAAGGCACGCGACGAGCGCGATTGGGAAGAATTTTTAGGCCTGTTGCAGCAATACCGTCCGAAGCAGCCGGTGAATGGCGTGGTACTGACCGTCAGCGTGGCTGATTTACTGTCGGACAACGCAGATTTGTTGGCCAAGCAGGCTTACGATGCGCGCAAACGCATTCAGGAAATGCGCCTGAAAATGGGCATAGATTTTCCTGTGTACATCATGGTCACCAAGCTCGACGTGCTGTCTGGCTTCCAAGAGTATTTCTCGTTTTTGGATGACGAGGGCCGCAAGCAGGTGTTTGGCTTTGAGCTACCACAGGCGGCTAGCGAAGACAGCAGCCAGCGTTTGGCCGCGGTGGCCAAGGAAATGCAGCACTTAAAAGCCAATCTAGACCAGCAGCTGTACAAGGTGGTGGGCGAATTGCCGGAATTGGCTGAAAAAACCACGGCGTTTTCCTTCCCAGAACAGTTTGCCCAGATTCAAGGTCAGCTCAACGTGTTCTTAAAAGAGGTGTTGAAAACCTCTAAGTATGACCCAGCCATTAACTGGCGCGGCGTGTACTTCACCAGCGGCACACAAACCGAGTTGAGCTTTAACCCTGTCATGGACGGGTTTAAGTCTGACTTAAGCCTGCAGGACAAGTATGCCCATCAGGGCGACGGCAGCGTCGTGGCGCGCAAGAATGGTTATTTCTTGAATGCGTTGTATCAAGAAGTGATTTTCTCTGAGGCGGATTTGGCCGGTGAAAACCACAGCTGGTCTAAGCGCAAGCGCATGGCTTATTGGGCGGCCCTATCGGCCATGGGCCTGGTGGGCCTGGCCGTGTCGCTGTTGATGATTAATAGCTATTTTAATAATAAGCAGTACTTGGGGCAGGTGTCGGTCCAAACCGCGGCCTTAACCGATGAGTTTGCTGCCTTAATCGAACCGCCTAAGTTGTTTAATGTGTTGATGTACGCCCAGCGGATTAAGGATTTGGCCAATACGGCCGACGTGGCCAACGCACAAAAGCCGACCTTGGGCTATCGCTACGGCCTGTATCAGGGGTATTCCATCAATGATGTGGCAGAGGCCAGCTACCTGCGTATTTTGCAAGACCAGGTGATGCCGACCATTAGCCAAGAAGTGGCGCTAAGCCTGCGTGAAGCCGAGGTGGCGGTTGATGGGGAAGCCTATGTTTATGATGCCCTAAAGGCGTATTTGATGATGTTTAACCAAAGTCATTTTGACGCTGATTTTATGCGCGGCTGGTTGATGAAAAACATCGAGATCAAAAACCGTCAGGAAATTACCGAAGACAAGCTGGCCCTGTTTGACCAGAGTTTGTTGGCCTTATTGAAAGACAAATCCATTGTGCCAACCGTGGCCTACGATGTTGAGCTCGTGACCTTGCAGCAGCAGGCGATTGCGCGGATTAACCTGGCGGACTTGTTGTACGCACAGATTAAGTCGGTGGCGCTTAGGGCCGCCAAAACCAGCGACGTGTCGTTGGTGTCATTTGCCAGCATGGGTGGGGTGCAAAGCCAGTTGGTGTTCCGCCGCGTCAGTGGTTTGCCCTTGAAAGAGCCGGTGTCTTTTTTGTACACCAAAGAAGGCTATGAGCAGCATTTAAAACCCAATATCGATGCGGTCATCGATGCCGTCTACCTAGATGAATCATGGGTGTTGGGCGACTACGCCAGCAGTAATGAAATGAGCAAGGGCGAGATTAAAAAAGACGTTGAACGGATTTATTTCAACGATTACGTCACCCATTGGCAGCAATACGTCGAAGACATTCGGTTGATCACGCCCAAGAATTTGCGTGAGAGCATACAGGTCGCCAAGCTGTTGTCGGACAAACAGTCACCGCTAGCCAACATCATTCGTGGCATCAGCGCGCAAACCTCGTTTGGCGAAGCGAACCCCGTCACGGACAAGCTGGCAGACAAATTGACCGAAGGTGTATTGGACCGAGCCGCCAATGTGATTAGCCGCAATCGCGTTGTCAGTGCCGTGGCCTCTAGCGACGATGTCAGGGCTGCCGCTGCAGCCTCTATTGGGGCGAATCCTGTCGATCTGCCTTTGAATATTGTGCCCCAGCATTTTGCTGAGTTTCACGCCCTAACCGATGCTGAAGAGGGGAATCCCGCCAGCATCGACAACGTGGTCGACGCCATTAATGATTTGTATGTGTATCTGTTTGCCGTAGAAATGGCGATTAACAAAGGGGTGGATTTACCACCAGAAGAGCCTTTGGTGCGCTATCAGGCCGAGATCAATCGCCTGCCATTCCCCTTTAGGGGCATGTTGGATGGCTTTGTGTCGGAAATTTTGGTGGCCACCACCCAGTTGAGCAATGAAAAGCTCTTGGGTGAGCTGGCGGCCAAGGCCGCCCCTGTGCGCCTGAGCTGCCAAAATCTAAAAAGCCAAGGCTATCCCTTTATTGTGAATGCCAAACAGGACGTTTCCATCAAAAGCTTTAGCGATGTCTTTGGGCCAAATGGTGCATACAGCAAGTTTTTGGAGGGCACCGATACGGGAAAAAAGTATGCGGGCAATCCGGAGTTAACCATCAGCGCTTTGTTTGAAAAAGGCAGCGCATTCAGCAGTCAGTTTGGTTTTTTGTATAGCGCCAATACCTTGAATAAAGCGTTTTTTCAGAACAGTGCCGACGAGGCGAACATCAGCTTCACCGTTCGCGTCATCGATCTTGATCCCAGCATAGACAGCGTCAGCTTTAGCTACGATGGCCAGGTATACAACTACAGCCATGGTCCTCAAGTGCCGATGCAGTTCCAGTGGCCGGCCAAAGACAAAAACAGCATCGCCAGGATTCAAGTGTCTGGCAGCGACGCCGGCAATAAAAATGCGATTTCTGAAAAAGGGGATTGGGCCATATTCCGCATGTTGGAACAGGCTGATCGGGTTAATGAAGTGATTGCCGCCAGTAATCGAGTCACGGCTGCCTATACGTTTGAAGGCAAGCGGGTGTTGTTTGAGTTTATTTCTGCGACGCCTTACAACCCCTTCGTGCTTAGCCGTTTACGCAACTTTCCTTGCTAGGTGAGCCGACATGACCGTGACCGCTAAAACCACTTTACATTGGTTGGGTAAGCTGCCCACACAGCGTGATTTTGTGATGAGCGCCGATGGCTGCCTTGGCCAACAGCGGTTGCTGGACTGGTGCCAACAGGGCATTGCCGCACAGGGTCAGGCGTTACTGGCGCATCGGCCTCAGGCAGATGTGCCGCAGGACTGGTTTTTTTGGCTCAGAACGCCACAAATCCCAGATGCCTTATTGTACGGCATGGCCAGCAGCAGTCACGATCAGGTGGGGCGGCGTCATCCGTTTTTGCTGTACCGCGAGGCCAGCGTGACGATGTTAACGGCGAAAGGCTTGCCCAGCTTGCGGGTTCGGGCATTGTTGACGGATTTGGTGGCGGGGACAAAAGGCTTGGCGGCGCTGAATGATGTGGGTGCCGACAGCATGATGATGGCCCAGCTGGATGTGCCTATGGTGTCTGATTTATTGACGCCTCAAATCAATGCTGAAGTCAGCCTTTGGGTGGCGGCGGATGAACGCGTGGGGACGGTACTGGCCTATCCCATGCCGTTGGACGCTATTTTATATCGCAAACTGTTTGTGCAAGATTAATCACACGGTTTGCATTGATCGAATGTGTTGGGAGGGGATGAGTGGGGATGAATTTTCCAAATTGGGCTGAGGCCATCTCGGTAGAAATACCAGCCGGTTTAAATATTGAATATGACGCTTTATTTGTCAGCATGCAACAGGCCATGTTGGGCAAGCCGGAGCAGCAGTATGGCGACGTGATTATCCCAGCCGAAGAGCCTGATTGGCGTGCCGTGGTCACCGCGGCTGAAGAGTTGATGTTGAAGTCTAAAGACGTCCGGGTGTTGGCCGCGATCACGCAGGCGTGGACGGCCATTTATGGCCTGGCAGGTTTTGCTGCCGGGTGTAAGGCTTTGGCCGAAAACCTAACCCATTATTGGGAGGCAATTTATCCGCTGTTACACGATGAAGACGACGTGGATGATTTGGATCCTTTTTACCGCATCAATGCCTTAAGTCCTTTTATGTCTGTCGAGGGCGTGGTGAA
The DNA here is from genome assembly GCA_017989485.1 of Neisseriaceae bacterium. Classification (GTDB taxonomy): domain Bacteria; phylum Pseudomonadota; class Gammaproteobacteria; order Burkholderiales; family Neisseriaceae; genus JAGNPU01. The sequence goes on along the minus strand of JAGNPU010000010.1, from coordinate 10,141 downwards.
ACAGCTGGGTGAGTGCCGATTAATGGTCAATGGCTTAAGCCATTTGCCTATTAGCATCAAGGACGCAGAAGCGGTCCTAGATGGCAGCGTCAAAGGCGAAACCTATCCTGGCGGGCGTGAGCGTTTGATCTTGGACCTGAAGGTGTCGTTTGACGCGCAAAAGGAAGAGGTCATGTCGTTGTTAAGTGCCTTAACCCACTTGGAGGCCATAGAAGCGCTGTTTGCGACACGGCTTGCCGACCACGAAAAAGTGTCTTTTGAGTTATTGCATAAACCTTTGGGTTTGATTAAGAAAATGATGAGCGTAGAGGACCCCCTGTCTGCGCACGGTCATGATGAAGTGGCCGTGGCGCAGGCTGATGTGGCGCAGGGGCATTTGAGTCACCTTGGCAGTGGGGACAGTGACGCCTGGCGCCGTTTGCAGCTGCGAGACCGTGAAGACGTCGGCTTGGTGTTGGAAAAAGTCTGTTTGTATTTTGAACAGCATGAACCCAGCCATCCTGCACCGTTGTTCATCCGCCGCATCCAAAGGCTGATGAACATGAATTTTCACGACATCATTAAAGATATTTCGCCTGACAGCGTTGGCCAGTTAGAGGTGTTGATTGGGCAAGTGCTTGCTGCAGACAGTGCCGTAGAAGATTAAGTATTCATTTCAATTAGGTAAGTTTCAATAGCAGAAGGAACACGAAGATGTCTAAAAGTAACTCTAGTCAGAAGTTTATTGCAAGAAACCGGGCACCACGCGTGCAAATTGAGTACGACGTAGAAATTTATGGCTCTGAGAAAAAGGTTGAACTGCCTTTTGTGATGGGTGTGATGGCAGACCTGGTGGGGAAACCTGTTGAGCCCATGCCAGAAATTTCTGAACGTAAATTCCTCGAAATTGACATTGATAATTTCGATGAGCGCATGAAGTCACTTAAGCCTCGCCTGGCGTTTGACGTTGAAAATACCCTCACCAACGACGGTCGTTTGGCCATAGATTTGACTTTTGCCAGCATGGAAGACTTCTCGCCAGCGGCCATTGCCAACAAGGTAGAGCCTTTACAAGAGTTGTTAACGGCACGGACGGAGTTGTCCAACCTATTGTCTTACATGGATGGCAAAACCGGTGCTGAAGAGCTCATTGGTAAGGTGTTAAGCGACCATAATTTATTGGAAAGCTTGGCCGCTGCGCCTAAAAAACAAGCTGAGTAAGTATTTGATTAAAAGATAAAGGTTAAAACATGACCAGTAAACAATTAGAAGAATTAGCGGTAGGCACTGCATCGGCATTAAGCAGTAATGATTTTGATCAGCTCCTAAAAAAGGAATTTAAGCCCAAGAGCAAACAGGCCGAGTCTGCGGTGACCCAAGCGGTCGTGACCCTGGCACAACAGGCTTTGGCCAACGTGGTGACGATTTCTTCCGACACCTACCAAACGGTAGAGGCCATTATTGCGCAAATCGACAAAAAGTTGACCGAGCAAATCAACGTCATCATGCATCATGAGGCTTTTCAAACCCTAGAAGGGGCCTGGCGTGGCCTGCATTATTTGGTGAACAACACCGAAACCGACACCATGTTGAAAATCAAGGTGTTGCCGATTACCAAGCGTGAAATTTCGCGCAACTTGAAACGTTTTAAAGGCGTGGCTTGGGATCAAAGCCCGTTGTTTAAACGCATTTATGAAGAAGAGTACGGCCAGTTTGGTGGCGAGCCGTTTGGCTGCCTGGTGGGGGATTACCACTTTGACCATAGCCCACAAGACGTGGAAATGCTGGGTGAAATCGCCAAGATTTCGGCCGCCTCGCATTGCCCGTTCATTACCGGCGCTGCGCCATCGGTGATGCAAATGGATTCATGGCAAGAGCTGTCTAACCCGCGTGACCTCAGCAAAATCTTCCAAAATACCGAATATGCTGCCTGGCGCAGCCTGCGTGAATCTGATGATGCGCGCTACTTGGGCTTGGCCATGCCGCGCTTCCTGTCGCGTTTGCCCTACGGCAGCAAAACCAATCCTGTGGATGAGTTTGACTTTGAAGAAGACGTGGCCAGTGCTTCACATGATCGCTATACCTGGGCCAATGCGGCTTACGCAATGGCGGTGAACATCAACCGCTCATTTAAAGAATACGGCTGGTGTACCTCTATTCGCGGCGTGGAATCGGGCGGCATTGTGGAAAACCTGCCTTGCCATACCTTCCCAACCGACGACGGGGGCGTGGACATGAAGTGCCCAACCGAAATCGCGATTGGCGACCGCCGCGAAGCGGAATTAGCCCTCAATGGCTTTATGCCTCTGGTGCACCGTAAAAACTCTGATTTGGCCGCCTTTATTGGCGCCCAGTCGTTGCAAAAACCGGCTGAATACTACGATCCAGATGCCACGGCCAACGCCAAGCTGTCTGCTCGCCTGCCGTATTTGTTTGCCTGCTGTCGTTTTGCCCATTACTTGAAATGCATTGTGCGCGACAAAGTGGGCTCGTTCAGCGACCGCACCGAAATGGAGCGTTGGTTAAATGATTGGATCATGAATTACGTTGACGGTGATCCTTCTAACTCGACCCAAGAAACCAAGGCACGTAAGCCTTTGGCCGCGGCCGAAGTGATGGTGGAAGAAGTAGAAGGCAATCCAGGGTATTACACCTCGAAATTCTTCTTGCGCCCGCATTACCAGTTAGAAGGATTAACCGTGTCATTGCGTTTGGTTTCGAAACTGCCGTCTTTGAAAGAAGACTAGTTTTTGGTGTGGGGTCTTAATGACTTTTTGATGATTTAAGACCCATTTTAGCTCATTTGAGCATGTAGTTTTTAATAAAGGGATGTTATGTCTATTGATATGTTTATGAAAATTGATGGTGTAAACGGTGAATCTAAAGATTCAAATCACAAAGATTGGACCGATATCGCCAACTTTAAATGGGGTGCCGAACAGCCAGGTAATATGACAAGTGGTGGTGGCGGTGGTGCCGGTAAAGTAAACTTTAACGATTTAGAAGTTGTTGCCGTAATTGATAAAGCTGCGCCTACCGTGTTGAAAAACTGTGCAACAGGACAGCACTTATCTAAAGTTGAGATTTCTGTATGTAAAGCCGGTGGTTCACAAATTGAATATTCAAAAGTGACCTTGGAAGACGTATTGGTGACAGGCGTTGAGTTTGTTGGCGCCCGTGAAGGTGAAGCCTTGATGGTTCACTACTCATTCCAAGCCGCTAAAGTGAAAAACCAATATTGGGAACAAACTGATAAAGGTGGTAAAGGCGCTGAAGTGCAAATGGCGTACAACCTTAAAGAAAATAAACTTGCCTAATTGAAGTGACCCGAAATGCCTGACTTAAACGACTTGAGTCGGGCATTTTTTAGCAACAGCAATATGTGAATAAAGATAGGGTGCATCACCATGATTCAAGACAAAATTGCTGACTTAATGGACCAGATCCGGTCGGCACCTGGCAATCAAAATAGCCGGCTAGCATTGATTCAATATCTGTGCTTGGCGGCAGACTGGGATCGTGCCTTAAAGAATTTGGGGCAGTATCAAAAATTATTTCCCGGCGACCATGAGTCGGCGGGACTGTTTGTGCACAATATCGAGGCAGAAGTGCGCCGAGCCCATGTGATGGCCGGTGAAATGAAACCCATGATGCCGGCCATGCCCACTGCGGCTGAGGCCTTGGCACAACAACATTTGGCGCTGTTGGCCCTGTATTTGGACAACAAAGTGGCCGAAAGCCGTGCCTATGGCGAAACGCTGTTGGCGGCGCAGGCGGCCAATCCTTGCCGCATCAGCCATTGCCAAGACATGTCGCAGACGATGGACAGCGAAGCCGAATGGCTGATGGACACCGACGGGCGTCTGGCCATGATTTGGGAATTGTTTATTGAAGGTAAATATTACTGGCTGCCTTTAACCGAAATCAAAACCGTGACCATGTTTACGCCACAAAAAACCACCGATTTGCTCTGGCCGCTGACCAAGGTCGTGTTCAAAGATGGCCGAGAATTTGATGGGTGCACGCCTGCGCGTTATCCCATAGACCAAACCGTGACCTTGACCAATGACGAACTGATGTGTCGTCACACCAATTGGCAAGAAATGGGCGGCTTGTTTTGTGGCCGTGGTCAAAAAACCCTTGGTGGCAGCGACATGGATGTCGGCCTGTTAGACATTCGCAGCATTGAATTTGCGTCGGTTTGAGGCAGACATGAGAGACCGCTTTCGCGCTTCCGCAGACAAGTTATTGCCCTCGCTCATCGATCGGCTAACCGATCAACTGCCGCATAAAAAAACCGAGGTGGATGAGAGCCGGGTCATGAGCCTAGCCAAGTATCGTGATGCGGTGCTGCGAGACCTATTGTTTTTATTGAATACGGCCAATCCCGTTGATAAGGAACACCTAACGGGCTTTACACAGGTGCAATCCTCCTGTGTGAATTACGGTATTGAGCCACTGTCGGGCGCCAATGTGTCAGAAATAGACTGGTTGAGTGTAGAAGACAATATCCGACAGGCCATTACCCATTTTGAACCCAGAATTAACCCCGACAGCCTTTTGATTAAATGCCTGTCGGAGCAGGATCAGGCTTCCTTATACAACGCCTTGATTGTGGAAATCAGGGGCGATTTGATTTTGAACCCCTATCCGCAGGCTTTTTTTATTCAAACGGCTATGGATGTGGAAACGGGGACGTTTGACCTAGTGCTAGGGGGCGAGTAAGGCCATGAACCATCATTTTTTAAATTATTATAATCGCGAGTTGGCTTATTTACGCGAAATGGGCCAAGAGTTCGCCCATCAATACCCCAAAGTGGCTGCACGCCTAGGCTTAGATGCGCCTGAGGTGTCAGACCCTTATGTGGAACGCCTTTTGGAAGGCTTTAGTTTTCTGACGGCTCGGGTTCAGTTAAAAATGGACGCCGAGTATCCGGCCTTTGCCCATCGCATTTTGTCGTTGGCGCATCCGGCCTTTTTACAGCCGCAGCCTGCGGCCGCCATTGTGTCGTTTAAAACCGCCCACAAGCATTCGGCTTCATTAGGCTATGCCTTAAGCCGTGGCAAAAAGATACGCTCTCAGGCCATTCCTAGCCTCAAGGCATTTTGCCCGTTTAGCCTCACCAGACAAACCCAGCTAATGCCGTTGAAGGTTGCCGACGTACGCTTTACCTCGGTACCGACGGATTTGCCCTTGCAAAGCCTACGCGCCAGCCAAAATGGCAAAAAAGTCCAGGCGGCTTTGCGCCTAGACTTGACCGTGAATCACGGCACCGCCTGCTCGGCCTTGCCCTTGGAACACCTAGATTTATTCTTAAGCGGCGGCATGGCGGTGGCGTCTCATCTGCTGTACTTAATCATGAACCGTTGCGTGGGCATTGTGGTCCACGACAGCCAAGACCCTAGACGTTGGCATTATGAATTGCCCAATACGCCAGAGCACAAAGGCTTTGCCGACGATGAGGCCTTGAGCTTTGATTTGACCCGTTCGGTGTCGGGCTATCGCCTCATGCAAGAATACAACGCCTTGCCGCAAAAATTCTTATTCCTCACCATCCATCAGATTAAAGCCGCATTGGCCCATGCTGAAGAGGTGGGGGGGCTCTTGGTTGAGCCCAAGCAGCAAACCAAAACCATTATGGAAAACGGCGTCAATAAAGACGTTGTGGCGTTTGCCGACCGCCATTTTAGCGTGACCTTTTTGTTTGACGAGTCGGTGCCAGAACTAGAAGGCGTGGTGAGTGAGCGCGACGTTGCGCTCCACTGCGCGCCGGTGATTAATTTGTTTGAACAGCGGGGCATACGCTTTGCGGTGGACGAACATGCGCGCGAGCAGCATGTCGTGGTCGATAAAACGCAGCCCTTGAATTATGAAATCAACCGCATTGATGAGGTGGTGGGTTACACCAAAGACAATAAAAAGCTGATTGAGTTTAAGCCGATTTATCTGCCGCCTGACCTAGGGGTCAGCCCTAACCCCTCAGCCCGCTATGCCTACTTTGCCGAGCGCCGAGAGGTTCGTCCTTACTCTATACGCAGCAAAGAGCAAGGGGGGCGAACGTCTTACCGTGGCAGCGAAGTGTATTTATCCTTAACCGATCAAGACCGACTGTCTTGGTCGCCACAGCTAGAGCATTTGTCGGTTAAGGCCTGGTGCAGCAGTCGCGACTTGGCCTTGTTAATGCCCCTGGATCAGGAATCGGATTTCATGGTGGAAGGCGACATGCCGGTACACAGCATCAAGCTGGCCAGCAGAATGACCCGGCCCAAAGAGGGCATCACCGACGAAACCTCGCTATGGCATTTGGTCAATCATTTGGGCATGAATTATTTGTCTTTGGCTGATTTGGCCCCAGAGGATGCGGGGCGTGCTCTGCGCCAGCTGTTGAGCGTGTATTTGATTCGCGGCGCCGATGGTTTGAGCAAGCAGGTCGAGGCCATTAGCCGCGTGACGCTGACGCCCAAAACGCAAATTGTGCGGCGCCAGGGCCTGACCTCGTCCATTCGCGGCGTGGCCATCAGCGTGGTGTTGGACGACGGCTTGTTGTCGGGCACCCACCCCTATTTGTTTGGCTCCGTGCTCAATCATTTCTTTGCACGGCTGGTGTCGTTGAATTCGTTTACCCAGTTGACCATCAGCACTTTGCAAAATGGCGAAGTCGCCAGCTGGCCGATGATGAGTGGTGAAAGACCGACCTTATGACGGCCGCCGCGACAGACACAGCCGTACACATTGCGGAACTGCTGAATAAGGTTGAGCAAGCGCCTTATCGCTATGACCTGTATGGATTGCTGCGACATTTAGAGACCTTGGGCATGGCCGATGGCAAAATTGGCACCACCCAACATCGGCGTCAAGACCTGCTGCGGTTTAAGCAAGAGCCAGAGCTCAGTTTTGCCCCCAGCGCCATCCACTCGGCCGTGGCGGTCAACGACCGCGGCAAGACCGAAGTGGTGTTGCGTGGGTTCGGCCTGTTTGGGCCAAATGGCCCCTTGCCGCTACATTATTCTGAATATGCCTATGAGCGCAAACATCACTACGATGACAAAACCCTGTCGGCCTTTGCCGACATGTTCCACCACCGCTTAATTGGCCTGTTTTATCGCGCCTGGGCCAATGCCCAGAGCGTGACCGGTTTAGACAACCATGATCAATGGACGTTTAGCCGCTACGTCGCCAGCTTGATTGGCCTTGGCGACGAGGCCTTCCGGGATAGAGACAGCGTCAGCGACTTCGCCAAATATTATTATTTGCCCCATCTGCTGGTGCGTCCACGCACCGTGGGTGGCCTAGAGAAAATCCTTGGCCACTATTTCCAGCTTCCCATTCAAATCATCCAGAACGTTGGCTATTGGTTGCCGGTTGCGCCAGAGCAAAAAAGTTATCTGAATGCCAACCGGGAAATGTGTTTAGGGGAGGGTTTGTTATTGGGTGACAAACTGTACGACCGGCAAAGTAAATTTCGGGTGGTCATCGGTCCCATGGACTACGCCGCCTATCAATCTTTTATGCAGCATCAGCCTAATGCCCGCCGTTTAATGGATTGGGTACGGTTTTATTGTGCCTATGAGTACGAGTGGGATGTGCAGTTGGTTTTGGCACAGGCTGCGTGTCCTGCTTTTGTCTTAGGGCAGGCGCAAAGCGCACTGGGCCTGAGTACTTGGCTGGGTCAGGTTGACCGTGATGCAAACGATTTGATTCTAAAATATTTAAATTAAGAAAGAAAGAGAGTGCCGTAAATGTCAGAAATTAGCCGTGCTACCTTATTTGGCAAGCTCAATAGCGTGTTGTACAGCAGCTTGGAAAATGCCTATACCTTTTGTCGCCTGCGCGAGCACAACTATGTGGAACTGGTTCACTGGTTGCATCAGCTGATGCAGGTAGAGCAGTCGGACCTACTGCTCATCGTCAAACATTTCAACCTGAATGAAGCCCAGCTGCGTCAGGATATTTTGGCCAATATTGAACGCCTTTCTAGCGGTGCCACCGCCGTCGTGGATTTCTCTGAACACATTCAAACTGCGACCGAAGAGGCTTGGACGTATAGCTCGCTTAAATTTAACGAAATGCAGATACGTGGCGGCTATTTTATCTACACCTTATTGAAGGTGAAACAGCTCAACAGCCTGTTGTGCCATATTTCACACGAGTTTGAAAAAATCAAACCCGACGTCTTGTTAGACAATATTGGGGCCATCCTCAAGCAGTCGGTAGAGCAGCAAAGCGCCGAGCAGCGCCAGAGCATGCCGTTGGGCAACGATCAGGGCGGCAGCACCAAGGAAAGCGCCCTGGCCAAGTATGGTGTCGACCTAACCGAGAAAGCCCGTGCCGGAGAAATCGACCCCGTGACCGGACGGGACGACGAAATTCGCCAAATGGTGGACATCTTAATGCGTCGTCGGCAGAACAACCCTATTTTGACCGGTGAGGCCGGCGTGGGCAAAACCGCCGTGGTAGAAGCTTTGGCGCTGCGCTTGGCTTCTGGCGATGTGCCGCCTAGCCTAAAAGACGTGCAGCTGATGTTGTTGGATATTGGCCTATTAAAGGCCGGTGCCAGCATGACGGGTGAGTTTGAAGCGCGTCTGCGGGCGGTGATGGATGAAGTCGAAGCCAGCGCCGTGCCCATCGTGTTGTTTATTGACGAAATCCACACCTTAATCGGTGCGGGGGGCGCTGCCGGTACCGGCGATGCGGCCAACTTATTAAAACCGGCCTTGGCCCGTGGCAAGCTACGTACCATCGGCGCCACGACCTGGGCAGAGTACAAGAAATACTTTGAAAAAGACCCAGCCTTAACCCGCCGCTTTCAAGTGGTGCAGGTGTTAGAACCGACTGAAGACAAAGCCATCAAAATGCTGCGTAGCCTCACCGGTCACCTAGAGCGCCATCATCAGGTGTTGATTTTGGATGAGGCCATTGAGGCCGCCGTCAAACTCTCTCATCGTTATATTCCCGCGCGCCAGCTGCCTGACAAAGCCGTTGGCCTGATGGATACCGCCTGTGCGCGGGTGGCGGTGAGCCAACACGCCACGCCCAGCCAAATTGAACACCTACAGCGTCAGCTGGAGGCCTTGGCCATTGAGCGCAAAGGGGTGAAGCGTGAGTTGGATTTGGGCATGAGCGACTCTAGCCGTCTGGTGGCCATCGACGCCACCATCACCGCCACCGAAGCCCAACTGGCCATTTTGGCCGAGCGTTGGGGCACTGAGAACGACTTGGTGAGCCGTTTGCTGAGCGTGCGTCAGGCCATTTTGGCCGCACACCAGCCAGCAGTGGCCGTGGCCAGTGACGTGGCCGAGGGGGCCGCAGAAGACGGATTGGCCGAGGCATTAGTGCCGGGGGCGGAAGCCGAGGGTGCGCCCGTAGACATCGCCACCTTGATACACGAACAAAACGAGCTGATTGCCGCCTTGACCGCCTTGCAGCAAAACGAACCGCTGATTCTGTCTTTGGTGGACGCACGCGCCGTGGCCGACGTGGTGGCCGATTGGACCGGCATTCCCGTGGGCAAAATGGTGAAAGACGAAGTGGCGTCGGTGCTGATGTTGGCCGACACCCTGAACGAGCGTGTGATTGGCCAACGACATGGCTTAGAAGCGATTACCAAGCGCATCCAAACCGCCCGTGCGTCGTTGGATGACCCGAATAAGCCCATCGGCGTGTTCATGCTGGCCGGGCCGTCTGGCGTGGGCAAAACGGAAACCGCTTTGGCCCTGGCTGAATCGTTATACGGTGGCGAGCAAAACGTCATCACCATCAATATGAGTGAATACCAAGAAGCCCATACCGTGTCGACCCTAAAAGGGGCTCCTCCGGGTTATGTCGGTTATGGCGAAGGCGGCGTGCTGACCGAGGCCGTGCGTCGCCGTCCTTACAGCGTGGTGCTGTTAGATGAAGTCGAAAAAGCCCACCCCGACGTACATGAAGTGTTTTTTCAGGTGTTTGACAAAGGCTGGATGGAAGACGGAGAAGGGCGCTACATCGATTTCAAAAACACCATCATTATTTTGACCACCAACGTGGGCACCAACTTGGTGATGGACATGTGTGAAGACCCAGAGCTATTGCCTACGCCAGAAGGGTTGGCCACGGCCCTGCGCGAGCCGATGTTGCAGGTATTCCCTGCGGCGCTGTTGGGCCGTATGCAGGTGATTCCTTACT
>JAGNPU010000211.1 GCA_017989485.1 Neisseriaceae bacterium | reverse complement strand
CCATATTGCCGACATTGTGCAACTGCTAGAGCCCCTAGGTCCCGATGCGCGGCAGCGTGCCGTGGCCCAATGGCCCAACATCAGCCTGCGAGACCAGCCCATTAGCCTACGCGGCCGCAACCCCAACAGCAGCGGCTCTGAAAACCGCTTCAGCACCTGGCTACGCCAAACCCTAGGCCCTGACTATCGCTACAGCGTCAGCCCCGTGCCCCCACGGATGTTGCGCGGGGAGCATCGCCACGGCGGCAGGGGCGCAGGCCCGGACGCCAGTAATGGCGACACAATGCCGCCTAGCTCAGTGTCCTTCCTGGTGCAAGTCCCCCTCAAAGACGGCCAGTGGCTGGTGGTGCAAAGCAATATTCCTAAGGCCTCCGGCTGGCTGCCCTATCGGGCCCTCGCCAATTTAGGCCTGGTGTTACTGACCGTGCTGCTGCTGTCCTATTTTGCCGTACGCTCCCTCACCCGCCCTTTACAACGCCTGTCTAAAGCCGCCGACGCGCTCGGGCGCAACCTCAACCAACCGCCCATCCCGGAAACTGGCCCAGCAGAGGTGCGTCAGGTGGCTCATGCCTTCAACCTGATGCAAGAACGCCTACAAAGCTATCTGCAAGACCGAACCCAGGTGTTTTCGGCGATGTCGCACGACTTAAAAACCCCGATCACGCGCATGCGCCTGCGTACGGACTTATTGGACGATGACCTACTGCGCGAACGTTTTGAAAAAGACTTAAAAGAAATGGAAACCATGGTCACCGAGGCCCTGGCGTTTATGAAAGGCCTAGACCACCGTACCCCGGCGCAGCCGATTAACCCTCTGGCCTTGCTGCAAAGCATACAGACCGATTATTTGGAGGCCAACAAGCCCGTCAGCCTAGACGGCGTGGCCACGCCCCCACTGTGGGGCCAGGCGCCCTTACTCAAACGCGCTTTGGTCAACCTCATCGACAACGCCCTATTTTATGGCCAGAGGGCCGACATTCATCTACACGGCACGACAGATGCGTTGACCATCGACATTCTAGACGTTGGCCCAGGCATTAGCCTGGAAGCACAAGAAAAGGTGTTTCAGCCCTTTTATCGGGTGGAATCCTCGCGCAACCGCGACACCGGCGGCACCGGCCTAGGCCTCAGCATTGCCCGCAACATCATCCACAGCCACGGCGGCGACCTCAGCTTGCACAATCGTCCCGAAGGCGGGCTCAAGGTCAGCATACGGCTGCCTTACAATGTGCCCGAGCCGCTTTAACGCCCACAAAAAAACCCAGCCAAGCTGGGTTTTTTAATCAAAGCCAAATGCTTATTTGGCTTCTTCAGGCTTCCACGTGTCGCGTAGGGTCACGGTACGGTTAAACACCGGTGCCCCTTTCACATGGTCAAAACGGTCAGTGACGAAGTAACCCAGGCGTTCAAACTGATAGTGGGCTTCGGCATCCAGCTCATTGACCACCTGCTCGGCATAGCCCGTTACGGTGTTCAACGATTCAGGATTGATGAAGTCAACAAAGTCTAGGTATTCACCATCTTCACCACGAATCGCATCAGGACGCGCTTCGGTAAACAGGCGATCATACAACCGCACGCTGATCGGCGCGGCATGGGCTTCAGACACCCAGTGAATCACGCCTTTTACCTTACGGCCTTCAGGCGACTTGCCTAAGGTGTCATGGTCGATGCTGCATTTTAATTCCACCACGTTGCCGGCGGCGTCTTGAATGACTTCATCGCACTTAATCACGTAGCTGTAGCGCAGGCGCACTTCCCCACCAGGGGTTAGGCGTTGCCAGCCCTTAGGGGCCTCTAGCGCAAAGTCATCGGCTTCCACGTATAAGGTTGGGCCGATGGGCACGTTGCGCTCACCCAGCTCTGGGCACTTAGGATGGAAAGGCGCACTGCGTGACTGAGTCAAGGCCTCATCATAGTTGGTCAGGGTGACCTTAATCGGATGCAACACCGCCATAATGCGCGGCACGGCGCCCTCTAGCTCTTCACGCACGGCGCCTTCCAGCACCGTCATGTCGATGATGTTTTCACTTTTCGACACGCCTATGCGTTTCGAGAACAGACGCAGGCCTGCTGCGGTGTACCCGCGACGGCGCATGCCTGAAATCGTCGGCATACGAGGATCGTCCCAGCCGCTGACTTTCTCTTGCGCGACCAGCTGTTGTAGCTTGCGCTTAGACGTCACTGAATACAATAATTCCAAACGAGAAAACTCGTATTGACGCGGATGTGATGGCGTGGCAATGCTGTCCAACACCCAGTCATATAGCGGCCGATGGCTTTCAAACTCAAGGGTACAAATCGAATGGGTAATGTGTTCGATGGCGTCAGAAATCGCGTGGGTGTAATCGTACATCGGGTAAATGCACCACGCGTCACCAGTACGGTGATGGTGGACGCGACGGATGCGGTAAATCACGGGATCACGTAGGTTGACGTTGCCCGAGGTCATGTCGATTTTCAAACGCAGGGTTTTGGTGCCGTCGGCAAACTCGCCGGCGCGCATGCCGGTGAACAAAGCCAAGTTTTCCTCAACGGTACGGTTGCGGTAAGGGCTTTCCTTGCCGGGCTCGGTTAAGGACCCACGGTAGGCGCGCATTTCTTCCGCATTCAGCTCACACACAAAGGCATGGCCATCTTTAATCAACTGCACCGCAAAGTCATACAGGGTTTCGAAATAGTCAGAGGCAAAGCGCACCTCGCCATCCCACTGAAAGCCCAACCAACGCACGTCCTCTTGAATGGCACGCACGAATTCGTCCGACTCTTTTTCAGGATTGGTGTCGTCAAAGCGCAGGTTACACTTGCCGCCATAAAGATAGGCCAGGCCAAAATTTAAACAAATGCTTTTGGCGTGACCGATGTGTAGGTAGCCGTTCGGCTCTGGCGGAAAACGGGTCACGATGCTGGAGTGCTTACCACTCTTTAAATCGTCTTCAATAATAGTACGAATAAAATGATTGTCTGCAAATTGATCTGGGTTCATGGCTCTACAGTCTGTGGCGCTAAAGTAAATAAGTTATTGTAACCGAGATTAGCCAAAATAAGAATGGCCTCACTGGGATTGGGCCCAGATAAAACGGCCTACCCCATGCCGATTCACAATGCGCTGCGGATCAGGCCTAAAAGGACAAGCCCATCAGCCGTTAGGGTGACAGGGTATGTACCGAAGAGGTATAGGTGTCATCATGGTGCACCAAGGCGCTGGACACCAAGACCACTTTGTCCCTTGCTTTGGCCAAGCCGCTGCTCAATGCCGCAGCCTTGGCCACGCGGTAAAAATCTTCGGTGCCGGCAAACGGCGTCACCAACATCGGCGTCACGCCGCGACACAGCAGCAGCTGCTGGGCCACATGGGTCTGAGTCGTGAGGGCCAAGATATGGGCTCTGGGCACCTGCTGGCGCAGGGCACGCGCCGACTTACCGCTCAGCGTCGCCACCACAATCAGGGGGGCATGGATTTTTTGGGCCATGTCCACGGCCCCCAGGCACACGGCGTCGATGACGCTGCACTCAACGTCATCATGCCGCCTCAACCCCAGCGCACAAGGCATGCGCGCATCGGTGTAGGCACTGATGTTGGCCATGGTCTGCACCGCCGCCACAGGATACTGCCCATGCGCGCTCTCACCCGAGAGCATGACGGCATCGGTGCCATCCAGCACCGCATTGGCGACGTCGCCCGCTTCGGCACGGGTGGGCCGCGGATGGTTAATCATGGAGTCCAACATTTGGGTGGCGGTAATCACCACCTTGCCGGCACGGTTACACGCTTCTATCATCATTTTTTGGGCAAAAATCACCGCTTCGACCGGGATTTCCACCCCTAAGTCACCGCGCGCCACCATGATGCCGTCGGCCAAGGCCAGAATGTCCTCAAAATGGCTCAGGCCTTCTTGGTTTTCAATTTTGGCAATCACCTGAATCTGCGCGCCGCCGTTTTGGTCTAAAAATGCGCGAATGGCCAACATGTCTTCGCGGTGGCGCACAAACGAGGCGGCCACAAAATCCAGCCCATGCGTGCAGGCAAAGCGCAAATCATCCTGGTCTTTTGCCGACAGTGCCGGCAGGTTCACGCTGACGTTGGGCAGATTAATCCCTTTATAAGTGCCGAGCTGGCCGGCATTGACGACCTCACACACGACTTCGGTGTCGGCCAGCGCCATGACGCGCAGCTCGATCAGGCCGTCGTCAATCAATACCGTGTCGCCGACGCTGAGGTCTTGTACCAGACCAGGATAGGTCACGGCCACGCGCTCATGATTGCCCAGCACCTCGGGCAAGATGCTCAAGGC
>JAGNPU010000210.1 GCA_017989485.1 Neisseriaceae bacterium | reverse complement strand
TGGTTTGTGGCCGACAAAAATCGCGAACGCAATGAGTTGCTCGTGGTTCAAGGCCATGATCATCCGCTGCTGTTCAAGCTCAGCCTCATTATGGGTGATTTGAGCTTTACCCTACCCGAGCGCCCAGCGCCTGGGCGCTATCATGCCAAAACCCGCTATCGCATGGCCGACGCTGCCTGCACGCTGAGCTATTTAGAAGATGGCCAAGCCCAATTACTGTTTGATGAGCCACAATGGGCGATGACGCCGGGCCAATCCGCCGTGCTTTATGATGGTGAAATATGTTTGGGCGGGGGTGTGATATTATCAACAAAATGATGTTGCCCTAAATTGTTCCACCCGCCCAGATTGGTTATGGGCACCCTCTTCTAAGCCATGATGACGTCAGCGCACGCGCCCGTTCAACCATGCTTGGTGTTTACTATAAAAATCATAATGCTAGGAGTACCTTATGGAGAAGATCTGGTTAAAAAGTTACCAACAAGGCGTTAATGCAGAAATTGACATGTCTGCCTACGCTTCGGTTGCCGCCATTTTTGACGACAGCGTCAAGAAATTTGCCAACCGCCCGGCTTATCACAATATGGGCAAAACCCTAAGCTACCAGCAGGCCAGTGAACAGGTTGACCACTTTGCCAGTTATTTACGCCACAAACTTAAATTGGCCAAAGGGGCACGCGTGGCGGTGATGATGCCCAACGTGTTGCAATACCCGATTGCCGTATTCGGCATCTTGAAAGCCGAACTGGCGGTGGTCAACGTCAACCCGCTGTACACCCCGCGTGAGCTCGAACATCAGCTCAAAGACAGCGGTGCCACCACCATCATCGTGTTGGAAAACTTTGCCAATACCTTAGAGCAAGTCTTGCCGCGCACGCCCATTGAGCATGTGATTGTGGCCAGCATTGGCGACATGCTTGGCTTTAAAGGCTGTATTGCCAACTTCGTGGTGCGCCACGTCAAGAAAATGGTGCCCAATTTCCGCATCGCCCACCAAATCAAATTTAACGACACCTTAAGCGAGGGCAAACACCTGCCCAAAGTCGTGCCCAATTTAAACCATGACGACATCGCCTTTTTACAATACACCGGTGGCACCACCGGCGTGGCCAAGGGCGCCGTCCTGACCCATGGCAACATCGTCGCCAACGTCCTGCAAGTCTCTGAATGGATAGGCCGCGACATTCGCGCCGGCGAAGAAGTGGTGATTACCGCCCTGCCGCTGTACCACATCTTCTCCTTAACCGCCAACCTGATGACCTTCACCATGTTTGGTGGCGTCAACGTCTTGATCACCAACCCACGCGACATGGCTGGCTTTGTCAAAGAGCTGCGCCAGCACAAGGTGACCATTTTGACCGGGGTCAACACCCTATTTAACGGCCTGCTCAACAACAAAGATTTTGCCTCGGTTGACTTCAGCAGCTGGCGATTTGCCCTCGGTGGCGGCATGGCGGTACAGCGTCCCGTGGCCGAAAAATGGACTAAGGTCACCGGCATCCCTTTGGTGGAGGCCTATGGCTTGACCGAAACCAGTCCTGCTGCCTGTATTAACCCCTTGGATACGGGCAATAAAATCGGCTACATCGGCCTGCCGATTCCGAGCACCGAAGTCAGCATTCGTGACAACGAAGGCCAAGAAGTCGAAATCGGCAAAGCGGGCGAGCTGTGGATTAAAGGGCCGCAAGTCATGCGTGAATACTGGAATCGCCCAGATGAAACCGCAAAAACCCTAGATGAGCACCGCTTTTTGGCCACGGGCG
The DNA here is from genome assembly GCA_017989485.1 of Neisseriaceae bacterium. Classification (GTDB taxonomy): domain Bacteria; phylum Pseudomonadota; class Gammaproteobacteria; order Burkholderiales; family Neisseriaceae; genus JAGNPU01. The sequence goes on along the minus strand of JAGNPU010000210.1, from coordinate 2,537 downwards.
ACATCGCCTGCATCGACGCCGAAGGCTTTGTGAAGCTGGTCGACCGCAAAAAAGACATGATCGTCGTGTCTGGCTTTAACGTGTACCCCAATGAGGTGGAAGACGTGGTTGCCGGCCATCCCGACGTGCTAGAGGTGGCCTGTATTGGCGTGGCCCACCCACGCTCGGGCGAAGCCTTAAAGCTGTTCATCGTTTCGAAAAGCCCCTCATTGAAAGCCGAAGACATCATTGCCTACTGCCGTGAGAACCTCACCGCCTACAAAGTGCCGAAGCTCATCGAATTCCGTGAAGAGCTGCCCAAAACCAACGTGGGCAAAATCCTGCGTCGCGCCCTGCGTGACGAAGAAGAAGCGAAACAGCCTAAGGCCTAAGCACTGCCCGCTCACCCCCGCCCCAGACAGCGTCTGGGGCTTTTTTGTGGCAACCCTACCACGACCTGACCTTTTTTCATGAGGTCTGTGATTGCGACCCGACCCAAACTCTGATTTAATCAAAAGGCATACAGCCAAATGACCAGCCCACCATCAGAGGAATGCTCATGTCCCAGCCTTGGTTAACCCATTATCCTCGCGGCGTTTCGCCCACCATCAACCCCACACCTGACACCACCCTGAATACGCTGTTTCAAGACAGCGTCGCCGAGTTTGCCCTTAAGCCCGCCTTACAACAGCACGGCCACATCCTTAGCTATGCCGACACCGCAGTGCTGGTCGATAGGCTGGCCCGATATTACCAACACGGCCTCAACCTGCCCAAAGGCAGCCGGCTGGCGCTGATGATGCCGAATATTTTGGCCTATCCCATTGCGATTTTTGCGGCCTTACAGGCGGGCCTCGTCATCGTCAATATTAATCCGCTGTATACGCCGCGCGAGCTCAGCCAGCAACTCAGCGACAGTGGCGCCACCGCCATTGTGCTGTTCGAAGCCGCCAGCACCACCTTGGCACAGGCCCTGGCCCAAACCCAAATCCAACACATCATCGTGGCCAACGGCCAAGATCTGGCCCTCAGCACCACCTCGGCCCTGCCCAACAGCATCGGCTTTAACCATGCCCTACAGCAGGGGACCCTATTGCCCCCCACCACCGTCACCGTTGACCCAGACGACTTGGCTTTTTTACAATACACCGGCGGCACCACCGGCGTGGCCAAGGGCGCCATGCTCAGCCATGCCAACATTGTGGCCAATATTGCCCAAATCAGCAGCTGGGTGGCGGGCGACTTACGCCGGGGCGAAGAGGTCATCGTCACCGCCTTGCCGCTGTACCACGTCATCGGCCTCACCGTGAATTTGCTGACCTTTACCCACCTTGGCGCCCTCAACGTCTTGATCAGCAACCCGCGCGACCTGACCGGCCTGATTCAGCAGCTCCAGCCGCTGCGCATCAGCATCATGACCGGCGTCAACACCCTCTTTAACGGCTTATTACACCACGCCAACTTTGCCCAACTGGATTTCAGCCACATGCGCTTTGGCCTCGGCGGCGGCATGGCCATTCAGGCCTCCGTCATGAGCAAATGGCAGGCCGTCACCGGCGCCCCCCTCATCGAGGCCTACGGCCTTACCGAAACCAGCCCGGTGGCCACCATTAACCCGCTAAACGGCCGTCACAAAGTCGGCAGCATTGGCCTACCCATGCCCAGCACCGACGTCAGCATCCGGGACGCCAAGGGCCAACCGGTGGCCAGCGGCGAAGCCGGCGAGCTTTGGATTAAGGGCCCTCAAGTCATGCAAGGTTACTGGCAACGCCCAGAGGAAACCGCCAAAGTCATGGACGACAACGGCTATTTTGCCAGCGGCGACATTGCCCGCATGGACGATGAAGGCTATTTAACCTTGGTGGATCGTAAAAAAGACATGGTGTTGGTGTCGGGCTTTAACGTTTATCCCAACGAAATAGAAGCCGTCATGGCAAGCCACCCCGACATTTTAGAAACGGCCTGCATCGGCGTGCCCGACGAGCGCACGGGCGAAGCCTTAAAGCTGTTTGTGGTCACCAAAGGCCCCGACCTCAGTGCCGAAGCGTTAATCGATTACGCCCGAGCCTATTTAACGCCTTATAAGGTACCTAAATACATTGAGTTCAGAACCGATTTACCGAAAAGCACGGTGGGCAAAATTTTACGCCGCGCCCTGCGCGATGACGACAAACGCCGGGGCTAATGGCCATGCACCCCTCGTCATTGCTTGCTACAATCAACCATAGGCTAACGCCGCCTGCGGCATCTCATGGTTTAAACACATTGGTGATCCTGTCGCGTGGGTCAAGCGTAGCGGACCCACGACTCGCCGCCAAGACTAAAATCCCGTGGGGCACGACCCACGCAATCAAAACACATCAAACCATGGTTAGTTTGAACGCTAAGGTCGCGCCTGCCCGGCGCAGGGAATAAAACGATTGATGATCAGGACTACTTGAATCAGCTCACCCTCTTCAAGTTTCTGTGACGTACCGTCCCCTTTAAGCCGCCGAGTCAGGTTCTAGCGGGCCAGATGAAGCAGGCAAACGCTTGTGGTGGCCGACCGGTTTCTATAG
>JAGNPU010000009.1 GCA_017989485.1 Neisseriaceae bacterium | reverse complement strand
GCCTTATAGCGGCCTTCCACCACGATGACTTGACCGATGGCCTGGATGGGCTGTTTGGGCTTGGCCAAGATTTTGATCTGGCCGCCCATGAGCACGTTGAGCCCCTGGCCAACAAAGCGGAAGCGGTCGTTGAGGTCTAGGGTTAAGTCCATGAACACCGGCATCGGCGTGCCCTGTTCTTCTTGCTTACGGCCTTTGACCACCACGTCGCTGCTGAGCGAAGGGGCACCCGATTCGGGCAAGTCAATCCGGCCATGATCGACTTTGAGGCCACCGATCAGTTCTATCCCTATCATGTCGGCGTAGCGCAGCTTGGTGTTGCCGCTGATGACCACGCGGCGATCTGATTTACTGAACAGGCTGTAGCGGTCAAACACCACGTTGACGTTGACGTCAGGGCTGCGGTTCAGGTTTTTGATCACGCCGCTGGCGGCCACGTTGCCGCGCGGGCTGTTAAAGCGCAGCTGGTCCAGCACCAGCTGTTGGCCAGAAAAATGGGCGCGTAAGGTGCCGTCTGGGAAATGCAGGCCGCTGTTGAAGTCGCGCAAATCCAGCTGGTCACCGGTCATGCTGCCGCTCAGATTGGGCTGGCTGATGGAGCCGGTTACGCCCACGTTGGCGCTGAACCGGCCATGGACTTGGGTGCCGACGGGCAGGAGGTATTTAAACTGATTTAAATCCTCCATGTAGACCTGAAGCTGGCCTTTGAGCGGTGCCGTCATGATGTTGCCGCCGAAGTTTTGGGCCAGGGTCAGATTGGCTTTGGCGCTGCCAAAGCGGGTCTGGGCACCGGCGTCCAAGGCGATTTGGCCGCGGCTGAGGGTGGCTTTAATGGCCAGGTTGCGTAGGGCCAAGGCCTGATTGCGGTAGGGCAAGGTGATGTCGCCCTGCTCGTGGCGCAGGTTTAAATAGCCGCTGGCGTTTTCAGTATAGTTTAAGTCCCAATCGCCGCCGATGACCAGGTTTTGCTGGATGGGCATGGGCATGATGTTGGCCAATTCCGACAGCGCCAGGCGGTTGGCCTGGCCTTTGGTGCTGATGCCTTTGGTCTTGCTCCAGTTGAGGTGCTGCAGGCTGAGGCTGCCGCCCATGGCCGACCAGCGCGCCTGGCCCACTTTGACTTCGTCGGCACTGGCGCTTAAGGACACGGGGTTTTGCAATAAGAGGTTAAACGCGCCCTGGATGTTTAATTTACCCACGGTGCCCTTCCAGGCAAAGTCGTTATTCAGGCCGCCGTTGGCCTGAACGTCTAGGGCATAATTTTTGCCGTCGATGTTGGTGTTGGCCTTGGCGGCCAGGCTGTGTTTGTTGCCGGTGCCGTTAATGGCCACATTCAGGTTGTGAATTTTGGTGCCATTTTGCTTGCCGTCGCTTAAGAACGCCAGTTCGTCGCCGCTGATGGCGACTTTTAACGGGGCCTGCATATTGGGCGACACCGTGGTGTCGACGTTGAGCTGGCGGATGGCGATGGCCTTGGCCACCTGTAGGTTACGGGCCTGGCCCTTGAGGTTGGCGGTCAGGTTTTTGGGTTGGCCTTGCACAAAGCCTTTGGCCTCGACATAGCCTTTCAGGCCAAAGCCGAACAGCTCTAGATTAGGGGCGCGGACATCGAGGTCTAGCCGGTCTTTGTCGGTGCCAAAGGCGCCCTTGGCCTGAATGTGATTGTTGCCCAGATTGATTAAGGCATCAATCTTGGGCAAATGGCCTTGGGCGTAGCGCAGGTGGCTTTTGCCGCTGAGGGGCGCGCCCGACAAACGGCTGGTTTGCAGCACCAGGTCGGCGCTTAGGTCAGGCTGTGGCGTTTTGTCTTTGCCCTTGCCGACCACGGCCAGGGCGCCCTTGGCGTTTAAGGTCAGGTTGACGTCGCCCTGAGGCAGCTCGGGCATGATTTTGCTGGGGTCAAACTGCTTGGTGTTGAGCTTGAGGTCTAGGGCTTTTTCACCGAATAAGGCCAAATGGCCGGCCAGGTCTAGGCGACCGCCCTGCTTCGGTTGAATAAAGGCTTCTTTAATGTTTAATGTGGTTTGCTGGTCGGTGTCTTGCTCGAGTTGCAATAGGCCTTCTGACAGCACTTCGCGGTCGGTGCGCAGCGCCCAACGGGCTTCGGGCGTATTTAAAGGCCCCTTAATGCTTAAGTCGCCATCGATGGCCATTTTCAGACTGGACTCAACCACGTCTTGAATGGTTAGGTTGCTGATGTTGAGGCGGGTTTCTAGGGTTTTGGCGCTGGTGTCGATCACGCCTTGGGCGCTTAGGCGCCCTTCTTTCAGCGCGCGAACGTCTAAGGCGCTGACGTTGATGAGGCCTTCATGGTTGACGTTGAACTGGCCCAATAGGGTTTGGATCGGCAGGCCATTTTGGCTAATGGTGTTGGGCTGGGTGTTGGCCAAGGTCAATTGGCCATCCAAGGCATTGCCGCTGGCGTCAGGACTGACGATCAGTGAAAACGCCAGGTTGGCGGCGGGAATGGTGTTTAAAAAATCCTGGGGATTGATGTTGCCGGCCGCAATGGTGATGCGGTTGACCTTGTCGGCGAGCTCGGCGGCAAAGGGGGACACGTCGATGTCCACGGTGGCGGCGACGCCTTCACCGCTAAAGCCGCCTTGAATCAAAGGGGTTTCGAGGCTGCCCGCAAAGGTTAAATCGCCTTCTACGGCGACGTCGTCTAAGGCGCCGGCAATGGCCATGTGGCCGGTTAAGGCATAAGGGGCGTCATTTTTGAGGGTGAACTGGCCTTGATGGCTAGACCACTGGGTGCGTAAGCCAACCAGGGTCAGCTCGTGACCGTTTTCCTGATAGCGGTAGGCCACTTCGCTGGCCTTGAGCAATACCGTGTTGTCGGGGCCTAGGGTCAAGCCTGCCAGGCGCACGGCTTCTATATTGGCCTGTAGCCCAAAAGGCAGGCCAATATTGCTTGGCAAGACCAGCGGTTCACTGGGCTTGTCTGGGGTGGTTTTATGTAAGTCTAGATGGACCACGCCGACGTCGAGCAATTGGACGTGCAGCAGTCGTTGCAACAGCGACTTGGCCTGCCATTGAAACAGAATGTGTTCGATAGACACGGTCAAGTCTGGGGTGGTGACCGTCATGTTCTGGGTGTCGAACCCATCCCAAATCGTGCCGTTAAGGGTTTCGGCCTCAATCTGGACGTTGGCGATTTTGGGGGCGGTGAGGACGGCAAAGCGCAGGCCTGAGTGGGTGGCTAACACCCAGTACAGACCAAGGGCCAGCAGCGGCAACAGCAGCAGCGCCGCCCAGAGGCTGCGTTTTAGCCATTTAAACCGTTTTTTTGGTTTGCTGTCGCCTTTTGGGGGCGTTGTCGGCGTGTGTTCGGTGACGGGGGTTTGCTCAGACATTAAAAAGTGGTTCCTAAACTGATGTGCCAACGTATCTTATTGTCGTCATGGGCGCGGGCAATGTCAAAAGACACCGGTGCCACGGGGCTAAACCAGCGTATGCCAAGGCCGGTTGCCTGCTTGAGCCTAAAATCCTTGGCCTTGTTGGCCACGTCACCCATGTCTTGGAATACGGCCAGAGACAGGTTTTTGGTCATGGGGTATTGATACTCTAGGCTGGCGACGCCAATGACTTTGCCACCGAGTACCGAACCGTTAGGGCCGTCAATACCGATGCCGAGGTATTCATAACCACGCACAGACCCGGCACCACCGGTACGGAACAATAGGTCGGAAGGGACTGAGGCGTCGCTCTTCACATGGACCACGCCCAATTGGCCGCGCACCACAATGGTGCCCAGCTGGGTGTTTTCTGGGGTGAAATAATAGCTGGCGCGCGCATTGGCACGCTGGACGTCGGCGGTTGAGCCCAGCTTCCCTAAGGTAGACGACACCGCCCCCTCTAAGGTGTAGCCATGTAAGGGCCGTAGCCGAGTGGTGACGTTTTGTTGCTTCCACATGGCGGTGGCCAACAGCGCACGGCTGTTGCCTAGGTTGGGGCCACCGTCAATGCTGGCGGTTTCTAAATAATATTCCAGACCGAACTGGGCGTCGATGTTGTTGCGGTGACGGATGCGCCACACGCCGACGTTGGCGGTCTTGGTGTGGACTTTTTGGACTTCGGTGTTTTTAAAGCGCACGTTGGCCGTGTGGTAATAGCCTTTTTCATTACGCGGCTGGCTGACGCCGAAGCTGACGATTTGTTCGTATTTGCTGACGTCGGACACGATGGAGCCGACGTAGCCCCGTTTAAACATATTGTAGTGGTCGTAGCCAAAGTGGGTCCCGACGCCTTCGTTGGTGTCGTACTTCAGGCCCAGCTCCAGCTTTTGCCGCGGCACTTCGACCACGTTGACCTTAATCGGGACATGGCGTTCAAACAGGTTGTCGAAGTCGGCGTTGACCACCACGTTGGCATAGTGGCTGTCCTGTTCCAGCGCTTCTTGATAGTCTAGAATTTTTTCTAAGTCGTAATCGTTGCCGTAGCGAAAGTCGGCCAGCCCGCGCACCACCGATTCGGGATAGCGTTCGGTGCCGGAAACCTGAATGTCGCCAAAGTAGACGGGCTCATTGCTGTCAACGACGACGCTTAGCTGCGCCGTTTGAGCATCTGGGTCGATATAGGCTTGCGATGATTTGATTTGGGCCAGGGGATATTTGTATTTGGTGACGCCGCGCAAGACTGAGGTTTTGCTGCTGTCCCAGCCGCTTTGGTCGTAGGGGTTGCCGACGGGCAAGGCCCAGTTGCTCATGGCCTGGCGATAATAGTCGCCCAGCTCGCCGTCTTCGGTGACCGAGCCTTCGAGCAACACCATCACGTCGTTAACCTTGACCCTAGGGCCGAGCGTCACGTGCACATCATACTGGTCTTGGTTTTTTTGTACCGATACCTTGCTGTTGAAATAGCCTAGGGTTTCCAGCATTTCTTGCGCCTGATTGGGCGCGTCCTCGGCCAAAAAGCCGATTTGCTCGCTGTCTAAGTCTGCCATTTCACGTTGCTTGATTAAGCCTAGGTGCTGGGTCAGCAAAGCCTTGGCTTCGTCGTTATCGGCGTGTACCACCACCTCATAAGGCAGCGGTTTTTTTTGCTCGGCGTCCTTCGGGCGTTCAGCCGCAACCGCGCTGAATGCACATAAAGTACACACTAAAAAGGGGAGATGCCGAAAAGAAAACATAGTCACTCGTGGTTACATAACAGGGCGTGGAAAGAATTTTAACATCATTTCCTTAAAGAGGGCGTGGATTAGGCGCAAAAAGGTGAAATTTATCAGCCGTCTAAAACAGATGACGAACAATGCCATCATGGTTTAGTCCCCTTGTGGGCGCAGAAAGTTTATAAGTCGTGACATAAACTGCAAGGTTATCTTACAATCGGTTTATTAAATTTTGACAAATAAAGAGCATAGCGGATGAAAAATCAAGGATTTATGGGCTTTTTGCAGCGAGTGGGCATGGTCAACCTTATTTTTATAGGGTTGGTATTGGGCGTCCTCGTGGGGGTGTTTCTGCCGGATACGGCGAAATCGATTGCCTTATTGGGCGAGCTGTTCGTGCGCGCATTGAAAGCCGTGGCGCCGGTGCTGGTGTTTGTTTTGGTGGCCTCTTCCGTGGCCCAACACCGTACGGGCAAGGCCAACAGCATTAAGCCCGTGTTGTTTTTATACCTGATTGGCACGTTTGCCGCGGCCCTGGTGGCGGTGTTGGCCAGCTTTATGTTCCCCACCAAGCTGATTTTGGTGCTGAGCGAGACCACGGTGGTGCCGCCTTCCGGCATTATTGAGGTGTTGCGATCGGTGTTGTTAAGCCTGATTGATAATCCAATTAACGCCCTCTTGAGTGGCAATTATTTGGGTATTTTGATGTGGGCCATTGGTTTGGGCTTGGCCTTGCGTCAGGCCAGTGATGGCACCAAGCAAATGGTGGCCGACCTGTCTGAAAGCGTCACCGTCATCGTACGCTGGGTGATTTGCATGGCCCCCATCGGTATTTTTGGCCTGGTGGCGTCTACGATTGCCACCACGGGCCTCGCCTCTTTGGTCGCCTATGGCAAACTGCTGCTGGTGTTGTTGGGCAGCATGGCGGTCTTGGCCTTGGTGGTGAACCCCATTATTGTGTTTTGGACCATACGCCGCAACCCCTACCCTTTGGTCTGGCGCTGCCTGCGTGAAAGCGGCGTGACCGCGTTCTTTACCCGTAGTTCTGCGGCCAACATCCCGGTGAATATGGGCATGTGTCGGGACATGAACTTGGATGAAGACACGTATGCGGTGTCGATTCCACTGGGGGCAACCATCAATATGGGCGGTGCCGCGATCACGATCACGATTTTGACCCTGGCGGCGGTGAACACGATAGGGATTCCTGTCGACGTGCCGACGGCCTTGCTGCTGAGCATTGTGGCGGCAGTGTGTGCCTGTGGCGCCTCCGGCGTGGCCGGTGGCTCGCTGTTGCTCATTCCTTTGGCCTGCGGCCTGTTTGGGATTTCTAACGACGTGGCCATGCAGGTGGTGGCGGTGGGCTTCATCATTGGCGTGCTGCAAGACTCGGCCGAAACCGCGATGAATTCGTCTACCGACGTTTTGTTCACGGCCGCCGTGTGTTTGGCAGAGCAAGAAAAAGCTCAGAAATAAGGGCGTGATGCAGAAAAAAGAGGCCTTAGGCCTCTTTTTTTGTGTCAGAAGGCGTTAGGGGCTGTGCATATTGCGCAATATATGGTTATGATAAGGGGCGGTTGTTTGATTTGCTGCTTATTTTTGGCCTAGGCGCCATAAAAATAACATATTATGCTAAAATTACAGGCTAAATTTAAAATCATGACTGAGGCCTGAGCAAAAGGTCTTGGTTTTGGCAGATTCGTTCAAGATGGTGGTGGGCCAGAAGGCCTTAGTGCACCGTGGAAAAGAATAGGGATGAGCATGACACGTTTAAAAAATACCGACGACGTTAAGATTAAAGAAGTAAAAGAGCTGCTGCCACCAATTGCCCACTTATATGAGTTGCCCATTACCGAGCAGGTGGCCGATTTAATCCACCAAACCCGAGAAGACATCAGCGCCTTAATTCATGGTCGTGATGACCGCTTATTGGTGGTGATTGGGCCGTGTTCGATACACGACACCAAGGCGGCGTTAGAATATGCCGAGCGCCTGTTGCCGCTAAAGGCACAATACGCCGGCGAGCTGCTGATTGTGATGCGGGTGTATTTTGAAAAACCGCGCACCACCGTGGGCTGGAAAGGCTTAATTAACGACCCTAACCTCGATGGCAGCTACGACATCAACGCCGGCTTGCGCACGGCCCGACAGCTATTGCTGACGTTAAACACCATGGGCATGCCCGCATCGACCGAGTTCTTAGACATGATTACCCCGCAATACTATGCGGACTTAATCAGCTGGGGCGCCATCGGTGCCCGCACCACCGAAAGTCAGGTGCATCGTGAACTGGCCTCCGGCCTGTCTAGCCCCGTTGGCTTTAAAAATGGCACCGACGGCAATTTGAAAATCGCCATCGACGCCATCGGCGCCGCCAGCAAGCCGCACCACTTTTTGTCGGTGACCAAAAGCGGCCATTCCGCCATTGTGCACACCGCCGGCAACCCTGATTGCCACGTGATTCTGCGCGGCGGCAACAGCGGCCCGAATTTTGACGCCGACAGCGTCGCCACGTCGGTGGCGCAGTTGCAAAAAGCGGGCGTGACCCCCCACCTCATGGTCGATTTCAGCCACGCCAACAGCAGCAAAGACTTTAAACGTCAGGTCGTGGTGGCCGAAGACGTGGCGGCCCAGCTGGCCCAAGGCCAGCAACACATCATGGGGGTGATGGTGGAAAGCCACCTGGTGGAAGGCCGCCAAGACCAACAGGCCGGCCAGCCCCTGACCTACGGCCAAAGCATTACCGATGGCTGCATCGGCTGGGCCGACACCGAACACATTTTGCGGGTTTTGGCCGCAGCGGTGCAGTCACGCCGCGGCTAAGCGCACGCAACCGATGTTGGATCAACCGCCTGAGGGTGACTCAGGCGGTTTTTGTTTTGTGCGGGCTAAAACCGCATTGGATGACGGTTTTTTGACTTTATGATTTGCAATCGTTTAATGAGTGTAAGACAATCGTGGCCATAGATCACTTGTGATATCACTTTGGATGAATTATGTCGTTTCAAAAACTTAAAGATATAAACGTGACCGGCAAAACGGTTTTGATTCGTGTGGACATGAATGTCCCGGTAAAAGATGGCCAAATTGGCGACGACACCCGAATTAGGGCATCTTTGCCGTCGATACAGCATTGCCTGGCACAGGGCGCCGCCGTGGTCTTGATGACCCATTTGGGCCGTCCTACCGAAGGCAAATTTATGCCAGAAGACAGCCTTAAGCCCGTGGCCACCCGTTTGGGCACCCTATTGGGCCAAGACGTGCGCGTGTGTGACGATTGGCAGCAGCAAGGCCTGAGCGCGGTACCCGGCCAGGTGGTGATGTTGGAAAACGTCCGTTTAAACCTCGGCGAGAAAAAAAATGACCCCGCGTTGGGTCAGGCCTATGCCAGCTTATGTGACGTGTTTGTCAACGATGCCTTTGGCACCGCCCACCGCGCCGAAGCATCCACCCATGCGGTGGCCCAGTTTGCCCCCGTGGCCTGTGCCGGCCTGTTGTTGACCGCCGAATTAGAAGCCCTGGGCAAAGCCTTAGAAAACCCTAAGCGCCCCTTGGTGGCGATTGTGGCCGGCAGCAAGGTGTCCACCAAGCTGACCATTTTGGAAAGCCTGGCGGACAAAGTCGATCAGCTGATTGTGGGCGGCGGCATTGCCAACACCTTTCTTTTGGCCAAAGGCCATGGCATCGGTAAGTCTTTGGTGGAAATCAAGCTGGTTAACGAAGCCAAAAACATCATGAACAAAATCGAAGCCAACGGCGGCACCGTGCCGTTGCCGACCGACGTTTGCTGCGCCACCGAATGCTCTGAGACGGCCGAAGAGCGCGTGATGCCTTTAGAAGAGGTGGGCATTGAAGACCGCATCCTCGACATCGGCCCAGATTCGTCTAAGGTTTTGGCCGACATCGTGGCCCAAGCGGGCACCGTGGTGTGGAACGGCCCTTTGGGCGTGTTTGAATACGAGCAGTTTGCCTATGGCACCCAGTCACTGGCTCAGGCCATTGCCAACAGCGAGGCGTTTTCGATTGCCGGCGGTGGCGACACCCTGTCGGCCATCGCCAAATTTGGCGTCACCGACAAAATCAGCTACATCAGCACCGGCGGTGGTGCCTTCCTCGAGTTTTTAGAAGGCAAAGAGCTGCCCGCCGTGGCGATTTTAAAAGCACGCGCCCAGTAGCGGCATCATGGCCTAGGAAACTAGGCTTTTTTTTCGGCCGAACGTCGGCAATGACGCATGAGGATGGTCATGTCTTTACAGTTGTGGTTACTTTATTTTCCAATATTAATTGTATTGTCGGCCGCGCCTGGGCCAAATATGCTGTTGGCGTTTCAGCATGGCAGCCTGTACGGCGTCAAAAAAACGCTGATGACGCTGGCAGGCTTGAGTACTGGGCTGTTCATTCTCATCGTGCTGTCCCTGTCTGGAGTGGCGGCACTGAGCGCTCAATACCCCATGGTGTTCGAGCTGTTTAAGGTGTTTGGCGCGGTTTATTTAATTTATTTGGGCTGGCAAAGCTGGCACCAGGGCCGGCTGAATCTAGACCCATCCGTGCCGGCGCACATTGTGGCCGTGCCGCAGCGGATGTATCGGCTGGGGCTTGCCGTGTCCCTGTCTAACCCTAAGGCCATCATCTTTTTCGCGGCGTTTTTGCCTAAGTTTATCCATCACGATGCCCCACTTATGGCACAATATGGGGTATTGCTGCTGACATTTTTTGTGGTCGAAACCGCCTGGCAGCTGGCCTATGCCAGCAGCGGCAAAGCGCTGTCGGCGTGGCTGTTGCAAGGACGGCGTTGGCAATGGTTTAACCGAGCTTGCGCGCTATTGTTTGCGCTGGTGGGGGCCACTATTTTATGGGACGTGGCCCATAAAGGGATGGGGTTATGATGAAGGACAAAGTGTTTAAACTGTTGGTCACGCTGGGCATGATGCTGTTTTTTAGCCTGAGCGCCCTGCCTTTAGGCAAGCTGCGCGGCTATGACGTCGGTGCCATCGTGCTGTTGGTGACGGCCTTGATGAGCATTTGGGGCCAGCCTAAGGGCACGTTTCGGCTGCGCCGTCCAGACCGCTGGCTATTGGCCGCGGGCCTGCTGTATGTGGTCGCCGGCTTTGCCGAAGTAGTGTTAGACCAACAGCCCATACGGGGCTACGATCATGCGTCCCGCTTCTTGCTGACCCTGCCGATTTTCTTGGTGCTGTTGGCCTACCCGCCGCAGGCCAAACACCTGTTTTTGTCCGCCGCCGTGGGGGGGCTATTATTGGGCAGCGCCAGCCTGTACACCAAAATCGTGTTGGGCATTTGGGCCGGCTCTATGGGCCTGCTGTCGATACAGTATGCCTGCATCAGCATGGTGATTGCCGCCATTTCATTGGCCGGCATAGGCTATTTTTATCAGTGTCGCCGTTTTGTCCTGTGTGGGCTGTGCTTATTGGGCAGTCTTATGGGCGTGGTGGCGGTGTTTTTGTCGACGTCGCGCGGCTCTTGGCCTTCTATTTTGGTGATGTTGGGGCTGATGCTGTGGGTGTATCGCCACGCCTTAAAGCCTCAGCGCATCGTGGTGGTGGTGCTGTTGGCCTTCGGCCTCTTCGCCGGCCTGTATTACACGCCGCAAACCACGGTCAAATTTCGGATAGATCAGGCGTTTAGCGACATCAGCCGCTGGGAGAAAGCAGACAGGCACAGCTCTTTGGGCGAGCGCTTTGTGATGTGGGACAATGCCTGGACCTTAGGCCAGCAAAAATGGTTTATGGGCTGGGGTGCCCAAGGGTTTGTGGCGGAAAAACAGCGCCTGCACGCCCAGGGCGAACTGAGCGCCACCGTGGCGCGTTATGGTCACCCGCATAATGAGTTGCTCAATGCCTGGTTAAAGCGGGGCCTACCCGGCGCCCTGGCGGTGCTGTTGCTCTATCTGGTGCCCATTGTGACCTTTGCGCGCTATTTGCGACAAACGCAGACGGTGGCGATCCGCAGCGTGGCCTTGGCCAGCATCAGCGTGCCGGTTTGCTTCATGATGGCCGGCCTGACCCAAACCCTATTGGCCCACAACAGCGGCGTGATGTTTTACATTATGGCCTTGGTTTTGTGCTGGGGCGTGCTTCGGGGCGCGGTTTGTGGTCATACGACGGCCACAGCGTCAGGGCGCTAGTGCAAACAGGGGCAAAAGCGATATAATGGCCCCATTACATCTGATATTTATATTTACACACTAAGGAGTCGTCATGGCACTGGTATCAATGCGCCAATTACTGGACCATGCTGCAGAACATGCATACGGTTTGCCAGCATTCAACGTCAATAACCTAGAGCAAATGCGCGCCATTATGGAAGCCGCCGATAAGGTGAATGCCCCCGTGATTGTTCAAGCCAGCGCCGGCGCGCGTAAATATGCCGGTGCGCCCTTCTTGCGCCATTTGATTTTGGCCGCAGTCGAAGAGTTTCCACACATTCCCGTGGTCATGCACCAAGACCATGGCACCAGCCCGGCGATTTGCCAGCGGTCGATTCAGCTGGGCTTTAGCTCGGTGATGATGGATGGCAGCCTGTTGGCCGACGGCAAAACCCCAGCCGATTACGACTACAACGTGGGCGTGACCCGCACGGTGGTTGACTTCGCCCACGCCTGTGGCGTGTCGGTTGAAGGCGAATTGGGTTGCTTGGGCAGCTTGGAAACCGGTATGGCGGGTGAAGAAGATGGCGTGGGCGCCGAAGGCGTGCTGGACGAAAGCCAATTATTGACCGACCCAGAAGAAGCCGCAGACTTTGTGAAGGCCACGGGCGTAGACGCCTTGGCCATCGCCATTGGCACCAGCCACGGCGCGTATAAGTTCACCAAACAGCCTACGGGCGACGTCTTGCGCATCGACCGGATTAAGGCGATACACGAACGCATTCCGAACACCCACTTGGTGATGCATGGCTCTAGCTCTGTGCCGCAAGAATGGTTGGCCATCATCAATGAGTTTGGTGGCGACATGCCGGAAACCTACGGCGTGCCCGTGTCTGAAATCGTTGAAGGCATTAAAAATGGCGTGCGTAAGGTCAACATCGACACCGACCTGCGTTTGGCCAGCACCGGTGCCGTGCGTCGCTTCTTGGCGCAAAACCCGAGCGAATTTGACCCACGTAAGTTCTTGCAGGTGAGCACCAACGCCATGCGTGATCTTTGTGTGGAACGCTATTTGGCGTTTGGCTGCGAAGGCATGGCCAGCAAGATTAAGCCGTTGAACTTAGACAGCATGGCCGCAGCGTATGAACGCGGTGACTTAAAGCAGTTGGTTAAGTAAGCCAACTAAGATGACACAAGCGAGCCGATGGCTCGCTTTTTTGTTGTGCGGTTCGTGGCGAGGGGTGCGAGCCATGAGGTGTGGCCGTTCATCAATCATGGTGTTTTGCCCCATCAGGTCGCGCCTGTCCGGCACCGCATCAGCGATGTGTTTAAACCATGGGTTGATATGCGTCGTGAGCATGCGGTAGCGTGGGTCAAGCGCAGTGGACCCACGGCCTCGTCATCAAGGCGCCGTCAAGCCGCTGATGGCCGTTAGGGTTAAGCTCAAAGCCATCCGCAATGCTTCGGTCGCTTCGTTATTGATGAGTCGTTGTCTTTCGCCCTGTAGGGCGACATACTTTCTTTTGCGTGGCCAAAAAAACCTATGCAAAGAAAACGCCACCCCGGCCAGCCGCCCCTTACGCCGTTGGCGCAAGGGGTGCCCTCGCCAGAACCTAGCGGGCCAGCGCAGGCAAGAGTGGCGGCCTCCTATCAAAGCGTGGTCGGCCACCACAAGCGTTTGCCTGCTTCATCTGGCCCGCTAGAAGCTGACTCGGCGGCTTAAAGGGGACGGTACGTCACAGAGATTTGAAGAAGGTGAGCTGATTCAAGTAGCCCTGATCATCAATCGTTTTATTCCCTGCGCCGGGCAGGCGCGACCTTAGCGTTCAAACTAACCATGGGTTGGTGTGCGTCGTGAGGATGGTCACTCAGGAGACTCTACTGGCCGTAGATGCCCCCTAGCCCACGCCGCAGACAACGGCAAAAGGCAAGAAAGCCGTGTTCATCATCGGGGCCATCGGCATGCGCTGCGATCATGGCCGCATAAAAAACACCCCAAGCCAAGGCTTGGGGTGTTTTGGGGTTGCCGTCAGCACAAAGGCTAAGGCAGCTCGCCGCTCTTGCGTTTGGCGATAAAGTCGTTGGTTTCTTTCACCACCACGCCAGACAGCAGCAATAGGGCAATCAAGTTAGGAATGGCCATCAAGCCGTTAAACGTATCGGCTGCTGCCCAAACCAGGTCCAGATGCACCACGGTGCCCAACATTACGGTGGCGACATACACCAGACGATACGGCAGCACGGATTTTGGTCCGAACAGGTAGGCCGCACATTTTTCACCGTAGTAGCTCCAACCCAAAATGGTCGAGTAGGCAAAGAACACCAGGCCAAAGGTCACAATGTAGCCACCAGGGCCAGGCAATAGCTTGTCAAACGTCATGGTGGTCAAGGCTGCGCCGGTTTCACCGCCGGTGTACAGGCCGCCCATCACCAAGGCAATACCGGTAATCGAACACACGATGATGGTGTCTAAGAAGGTGCCAGTCATCGACACCAGGGCTTGACGACCCGCATGGTCGGTTCTGGCGGCTGCGGCCGCAATCGGCGCAGAACCCATACCGGCTTCGTTAGAGAACACGCCACGTGCCACACCAAAACGGATCACGGTCCCTAAGGCACCCCCCGCCACGGCTTGGCCAGTGAAAGCGTCACTGAAAATCAATTGAACCGCAGGCCAGAAGGCGTCTAGGTTCATGAAGATGATGGCTAGGCCACCCAATACATAGCCTACGGCCATAATGGGCACGATGATGGAAGAGGCTTTGGCAATGCTTTTAATGCCGCCCAAGATCACAATGGCCGTGAAAATGGTCAATACCACGCCGGTAATCCAGGTTTCCACGCCAAAGCTGGCTTGAATCGACTGGGCCACAGAGTTAGATTGGACCGAGCTGCCGATGCCGAATGAGGCCACGGTGGCAAAGGCGGCAAACAAAATCGCCAACCACTTCATGTTTAAGCCGCGTTCGATGTAGTACATCGGGCCGCCGGCCATTTCGCCACGCGCGTCTTTAATACGGTATTTCACCGCCAAAATGCCTTCGGCGTATTTGGTGGCCATCCCGAAAATCGCGGTAATCCACATCCAGAAAACGGCGCCTGGGCCGCCCAAAACCACGGCCGTGGCCACGCCCGCAATGTTACCCGTCCCAATGGTGGCCGACAGAGCCGTCATTAACGCACCGAAGTGAGAGACGTCACCAGGTTGGTGTTCTTGGTTTTTGGCCGGACAAAACGCTTGCTTTAAAGCGAAAGGCAGCATTCTGAATTGTAAAAAGGTAAGGCGTAAGGTGAGGTAAACGCCGGTACCAACCAACAGCACCAGCATGACGGGGCCCCATACGAGGC
>JAGNPU010000209.1 GCA_017989485.1 Neisseriaceae bacterium | reverse complement strand
ATGTTGACCTGCACGCCTGGCTGACCTATGTCGTGCTGGGTAAACGCCCCTGGGATGCCCCTAAGCATGTTGGTGGCGCCCTCCCCTAAAACATCTGGACCGCGATGGCTCACCCCCCCTATGGTTTTAAAAGGCTTATCTGCTGCGTTGATCCGCTTACCCACCACCACCACGGTGTCCAGCTGGGCACCGTCGGGTTCGGGCTTAGCCTCTGCGGCCACCACCATGCCGTGACCAAACACAGGCAGTAAAAGAGACAATAATATTTTGTTGGGCCGACACTGAAATGCGCTCATGGTCTATAAATTACCTGACTTAATGTAAAAAATGATAAAGCTAACCAAACAATAATAGTAATAATAATTATTATCGTTAGCATCTAAGGCCGTGGATTTTAACCAATTATGATTGCTGCCGCAACCCCTTTGTCGACAACAATGCCCAGACGCAAAAAAGCCGCCTCATAAAGAGGCGGCTTAGAACCAGCTTGACGCTGATTACTTGTCTTGATTCATTTCTTTAGCCAAGTACATATGGGTTTCCACCACGGTGTCTGGGTTCAAAGAGATGGTTTCAATCCCTTCTTCCACCAGCCATTTGGCAAAGTCTTGATGATCTGACGGGCCTTGACCACAAATACCGATGTATTTATTGGCTTTACGACAGGCGCTGATGGCCAGATGCAACATGGCTTTCACCGCTGGGTCGCGTTCGTCAAAAGTCGCGGCAATTGGGCCACCACTGTCACGGTCCACGCCTAGGGTCAGCTGGGTCATGTCGTTAGAACCAATCGAGAAGCCGTCAAAGAAGGCCAAGAACTGGTCGGCCAAAATCGCATTGGTCGGCAATTCGCACATCATGATCAGGCGTAAGCCGTTTTTACCGCGCTCTAAGCCATTCTCTTTCAATGCCGCCACCACCAACTCTGCTTCTTTTAGGGTGCGCACAAACGGAATCATGATTTCGACGTTGGTCATGCCCATCTCATCACGAACGCGTTTCAATGCTTGACACTCTAAAGCGAAACAGTCTTTGAAGTCTTCAGACACGTAACGGGCCGCACCACGGAAGCCCAACATAGGGTTTTCTTCGTGAGGCTCGTAGGCTGCGCCACCAATCAGATTGGCATATTCGTTTGATTTAAAATCAGACATGCGCACAATGACTTTACGTGGGTACACAGAAGCGGCCAACGTCGACACGCCTTCGGTGATTTTGTCCACGAAGAACTCAACGGGGCCTGCGTAACCGGCGATGCGATCGTTAATCACCTGTTGCAAACCAGAATCCTGCTTGTCAAACTCAATCAAGGCTTTAGGGTGGATGCCGATTTGACGGTTGATGATGAACTCCATACGCGCCAGGCCAATGCCTTCGCTAGGCAGGCTGGCAAAGCTGAAGGCCAGCTCTGGGTTGCCCACGTTCATCATGATTTTCACCGGTGACTCAGGCATATTGCCCAAGGCCAAATCAATCACTTCTACTTTCAACATGCCTTCGTAAATCAAGCCGCTGTCGCCTTCGGCGCAGCTGACGGTCACTTCTTGACCTTCGGTCAAGATTTGAGTCGCATCACCACAGCCCACGACGGCAGGAATACCCAATTCACGCGCAATAATCGCCGCATGACAGGTACGACCACCACGGTTGGTCACAATGGCCGCCGCACGTTTCATCACAGGCTCCCAATCGGGATCCGTCATGTCGGTCACCAAGACGTCACCAGGCTTAACCTGATCCATTTGTGAGGCATCTTTAATCAGACGCACCTTGCCTTGGCCTACTTTTTGACCAATGGCACGGCCTTCACACAATACGGCTGACTTCTCGTTGATGCGGTAGCGACGCAAGGTCTCTACGCGGCCTTCTTGAGATTTAACGGTTTCAGGACGGGCTTGCAAAATGTAGATTTTGCCATCCACGCCATCACGGCCCCACTCGATGTCCATCGGACGACCGTAGTGTTCCTCAATGATTAAGGCGTACTGTGCCAATTCATTGACTTCGTCGTTGTTGATCGAGAACAGTTTACGGTCCGCTTCATCAACGTCCACAGTGCGCACTGAGCGACCGGCTTGCGCCGCATCGGTGAATTCCATGCGCAGAAGTTTAGAACCCATGTTTTTGCGCAAAATCGCTGGGCGACCTGCTTTTAGGGTTGGCTTGTGCACGTAGAATTCGTCAGGATTCACCGCACCTTGCACCACGGTTTCGCCGAGGCCGTAAGATGAGGTAATGAACACCACGTCTTCAAAGCCAGATTCGGTGTCGATGGTAAACATCACGCCAGAAGCGGCTAAATCAGAACGCACCATGCGCTGAACGCCGGCAGACAAAGCCACGTCGGCGTGGGCAAAGCCCTTGTGCACACGGTAAGAAATGGCACGGTCATTGTATAAAGACGCAAACACATGTTTCATGGCTTCTTTAACGTTGTCCAAACCATTAATGTTTAAATAAGACTCTTGCTGACCGGCAAAGGAGGCATCAGGCAAATCTTCTGCGGTTGCAGAAGAACGAACGGCCACAGAAATCTCTGCGCCATTGGCGTCGGCCACCATTTTGTCCCAAGCTTCTTTGATGTCTGCGTCTAGCTTCTCAGGGAATGGGGTGTCGATAATCCATTGGCGGATTTCTTTGCCCACTCGAGCAAGTTCAGTCACATCTTCGACATCTAATGCATCTAATGCTTGGTTAATTTTGTCGTCTAAGCCATTGTGCGCTAAAAAGACACGGTATGCTTCAGCCGTCGTTGCGAAACCACCAGGGACACGAACGCCTTTAGAAGCTAATTGACTAATCATTTCGCCTAAAGAGGCATTTTTACCGCCCACGCTTTCGACATCAGTCATGCGCAAGTTCTCAAACCAAATAACGTAGTTTTCAGCCATGTTTTAACATCCAGAAGGAAGATTGGGGAAATTAAGGAAAATTCAGGGATACATTCTAGCCCTTACAGCCTTTTATGTCATGCCCTTTTGACAATTTAATCCCCTTCCTAACTATTAAGGTCGGCTGACATTCATCAATAAAGATTAAAAGGGGCTTGTATCCACTTGTAAACACAGTAAAATCAAAGCCTAGGCACAATAAGCCAGATACGCACAAGACATACAATCCGTTGTATTTAATATAATATGTCAAAAAAATCTCTGCCATTTGTCGTGATCAGCACTTATGCTATAGTTTAAAAAACATTATGCCAATCCGGCACCCGTTCGCTTTTCCGATCTTCATCTGCATACCTCAGGGAACCCCATCATGACGCAGCCTATTCGCCACGCTTTTTTTGTTTCAGACCGTACCGGCATTACCTCAGAAGGCCTAGGAGATGCGCTGTTGAATCAGTTTGAACAGTTCCAGTTTAAAAGAACCACCTTTCCCTTCGTGGACTCCGAAGAAAAAGCGCGTGAGGTGGTGCGTAAAATTAATGAAATCGCCACCCAAAGCGAAAACAACCCCCTGGTGTTTTCCAGCATTGTGGATCAGGCCACGCGCGATTTAATCAAGTCGAGCAAGGCCACGCACTATGATTTTTATGACGCCTTCATCACCAATATGGAAAATGAGCTTCAGGCCAAAGCCACCCGCGCCGTTGGCCGCACCCACGGCATCAGCAACACCGAAGCCTACGATGCCCGCATGGACGCGGTGAACTTTACCCTCAACCACGACGACGGCATCAGCTCTAAGGAACTCCAGCTGGCCGACGTGATCTTGGTGGGCGTGTCGCGCTCGGGCAAAACCCCAACCTGTTTATACCTCGCCTTACAGTACGGCATTCGTGCCGCCAACTATCCGCTGACGCCAGACGATTTGGTCTTGGGCAATAGCGAACTGCCTAAAATGCTCAAACCCTATCGCCATAAGCTGTTTGGCCTGACCATTGAGCCTGCGCGCCTACACCAAATCCGCACCGAGCGCCGCCCTAACTCTAAATACGCCAGTATTGAAAACTGCCGCTCTGAAGTCAACGAAGCGGAATCCATGTTTCGCCAACACGGCATTGAGTTTCTCAGCACCACCCATAAGTCGGTTGAAGAGCTGGCCGCCAGCATTTTGCAGCAAACGGGCTTAGAACGCCGCTGCTAGCCCGCATTCTCTGTTTGGGTGCGCGCCCATCCCTAGGCTTGGGCGGCCCCAAAACCTTACAGGGCTTAAGTCAGGCGGTTCACCACAGCGCCTGACTTAAGCCCTATTTGATTAAAGAATCGCCGCCATGAACCCACACACTGCCCGCAAAAGTGCCGCCCTCGCCGTCCTCGCCGGCTTATTGAGCCTGTCCCCCCTTGTCAGCGTCGCAGCGCCCACCCAAGAC
>JAGNPU010000008.1 GCA_017989485.1 Neisseriaceae bacterium | reverse complement strand
CCATGCTTTTGTCCATATAAATGCCGTAGCTTAAGGCAAAATAATTGGTCCCGGCGCTGGCCAACAAAAACACCGTCAACACGATTTTGGTGCTGAAGCGCCACAGCAGGCAGCCGAAGATAAAGGTCAATGCCGCACACAGAAACACCGCCATCGACGCCAATAACAGCCACTCTTGGCCACTACTGGGCGACAACACCCGCCATACCTGCCCCCAAAAAGCAATGTTTTGGGCCAGCGCAAAAAATACTGCGCTGCCCCAAACAACTGACAGCTGTCCTACCGTCCAGCGCCTGCATAATGCGTTTAAACCTGTTTTCATGTACCACCACCATCTTTAGTTTTATTGAGTGCGTGGCGGTATCTTAGAAAAACAAGCTTAATAAAACCTTAAGCAGGTGCGACGGACAAAAAAAATCTGCCACGCATGAAGCGTGGCAGATTGTGACTATCCGGTTTAAGACTAGCGATTGGCCCTCACCCGCACCAGGGCAGCTTGACGCGCCCGTACCGGCTGATAGGCGCCTTTGCCGGGGGTGTAAATCACCGACTTAGGCCCATGATGTAAGCGATAAGACCAGCTGTGGAGGCCTTTGCGCCGCTTGGTCATGCTGGCCATAAACAGCAGTGCCCCCAGCACCATCCACACGCCAAAGATGGCCCACTCCTGCGGCATTAAAGCCGAAGGGCTCAAGGGCAAATACATATAAATCATCACCGCGCTGCCGACAACGGCAATCACGCCCACGGTTTTGCCAGCCGACACCTTAAAGGGCCGCGGCATGTCTGGTGCGGTACGGCGCAACACCAAGAAGGCCAAGCACACCAAGAAATAGGCGATGACGATCGCCAGGCTGCCGGCATTGGCAAACCACAGCAAGGCCTTACGGCCCAACAGCGGGGCCAAAAACGTCAAGGCACCAATCAGCAACACGGCGCGCGTCGGGGTACGGTACTTAGGGTGTAAATAAGCCAGCCACGGGGGCAGCATTTTGGCCTTGGCCAACGCATAAATGGCACGGCTACCGCCAATAAAAAAGGCGTTCCAGCTGGTGATGATCCCGGCCAGTCCGGCCAATACCATGACTTTAGCGGCCCATGGGCTATTGAACACGGCTTCCATTGCCTGCGGCGTGGTCAACACGTCCGGCGACATTTTATTTGAAGGCAGAGCCATGCCCACGCCCCAGATGATGGCGCAGTAAAACACCATGGCGGCCAATACGGACAAGACCAATAGTTTGCCGATCATTTTAGGGGGCACGTTGATTTCTGACGCGGTTTGCGGAATCACGTCAAAGCCCACAAACATAAAGGGCACAATCATCAATACCGGCAACATGCCTAAGATAAAGGGCGACAAAGAACTGCCTTCGGTGGCCACTTCATTAAACAAGGGCTGCATATTGCTGCCCTGACCTTGTACGCCAGAGGCCAATACAAACACCACCCCCACCACCACGATGAGCAAGGTCACGAATTTTTGAAAAGAACTGGCGTTTTCCACCCCGAAATAGTTTAAGCAGGTCACCAATACGGTACCCGCCATCCCCACCAGGGCCCAAGTCAGGTACACATCCCAACCCGCCACATTCCATAAGAAGACTTTTTGATAGTCAGTGCTTAAATGGTCTAAGACCGTTGGCAAAGCCACGGCTTCAAAGGCCACCACCGACACATAACCCAAGATTAAAGACCAACTGCACACAAATGACGCCAAGCGCCCAAAGGCGCGATGGGTAAACACCTGCGCCCCACCTGCTTGCGGCATCGCCGCAGCCAGCTCGGCGTAAGCCAAGCCAATAAACACAATGATTAAGCTGCCCAAGGCCATGGCGGTAATCGCCCCCATGCTGCCTGCCGCTTGTATCCAGTCGCCGGTCAAGACGATCCAACCCCAGCCAATCATGGCCCCAAATGCTAAAGCCAATACCTCTTTACTGCCCAGTACTTTGGCAAATTCTTGTTTTTCCTGCATGCTTCTTCTCCTTTGTTAGCTTTAATGATCTTCACCCAGATCATAATCCGACACACCACGCGTAACGGGCCTTATGGCCTCTTTTGGCGTTGATTGGTGCACGGAAGACTACGGTACGGCATCCTTTCTATAAATCAGCGTATATACTCTAAACTTAAGATTAACCTACTTTCACCAACAATCCAAGGCTTTGCTTAAGCTCTTTGAATAACGAGATAGAATAATGCCGGCTTTTCACTTTACGCACTACAAAACCTCGTCATCCCGTGCCAAAGGCATCAAAAAAAGCAGCACCCAAATATTTGGCTGCTGCTTGTGTGATCGCCATGGCTAGCGATTAGGCCATACTTGCCTCATCGTCCGCCACGTCTTCGTCTGCCCCTTCATCCGGATCCACGACATCCATGCCATCGTATTCGGCCAGCCCCATTTTTTGCGCAAACTTAGCCAATTCCTCATTGCGCTTGTGCAACGAAGACGCCGTGTGTACCTCTAGTTTAGACACCATCAAAAAGAAATAAGGCGCCTCACCGTCGACGACCTGAGCGGGAAAAGTTTGTTCATGCTGATACCCCATGAACTTCAACACAGAGAGCGCCTGATTCAGCGCCGCTTCGGAAGCATCGATGAAAAAAAACTGCCACAGCTTAGGCGTGCTTAAATCCCAGCCGCTTTCCGCCTCTATGGTGTCAAACAGGCTGTATACGTCGGCTTTACTCATGCTGCTCATGCGCTTAATCCTTTAAGGCGGGCCTTCATTAATGATTGCCCCGTAAAAACAGCTGGTAGGCCGGGTTCTGGGTTTCTTCTTTATGGGCATAGCCCAGACCCACCAAAGAGGCCTCAAACGCCGCATGGTCTTCTTCTGGCACCTGCACCCCCACCAATACGCGGCCGAAATCGGCACCGTGGTTGCGGTAATGGAAGAGGCTGATGTTCCAATCCAGCTGCATCGCTTCTAAAAAACGCAGCAAGGCGCCCGGCTGCTCGGGAAACTCAAAGCTAAACACGCGCTCGTCCGGGGTGTTGTCGCTGCGCCCCCCAACCATATGGCGAATGTGAAGCTTGGCCATTTCCTCATCGGTTAAGTCGATGGCGGCAAAATCATTGGCGGCCAAGTCGGCCATGATTTTGGCAATGTCCTGACGGCCTGAGGTTTGTATGCCCACAAAAATGTGGGCGGCCTCCGCCGTGCCAAAGCGGTAGTTGAATTCGGTCACGCTGCGGTGGCCGATGACCTGACAAAATTGCTTAAAGCTGCCTGGGCTTTCTGGGATGGTTACGGCCAAAATCGCCTCGCGCCGCTCGCTTAACTCAGTGCGTTCAGACACGTGGCCCAGCCGATCAAAATTCATATTGGCCCCGGTACAAATGGCCACTAGGGTTTGATCCGTCACCCCTTCGCGTTCGATATAAGCCTTTAAGCCGGCCAGCGCCAAAGCGCCGGCAGGTTCGGTAATGCTGCGGGTGTCTTCAAAAATGTCTTTAATCGCCGAACACATGGCGTCGGTGTCGACCAGGATGATTTCATCCAGCAGGTCACGGCAAATTTTAAAGGTTTCTTCCCCCATTTGCTTCACGGCAACGCCATCGGCAAACAAGCCTACCTCAGACAGGCTGACCAGGCGGTTTTCTTTAATCGACAAATACATGCCGCATGAGTCTATCGGCTCAACGCCAATGATTTTAATGTCAGGTCGCACGTTCTTCACGTAGGCGGCCACGCCGGCGGCAATCCCACCGCCCCCAATCGGCACAAAAATGGCGTCGATTTTTTTGTGGTGTTGGCGCACGATTTCCATCGCCACCGTGCCTTGCCCTGCAATCACATCAGGGTCATCAAAGGGGGGAATGTAGATTTTACCCTCGGTGGCCACCAGGCTCATGGCGTGTTCGTAGGCGTCCGAAAAAGAATTGCCGTGTAACACCACCTTGGCGCCATGGCTTTGCACCGCGTCAATTTTAATGTTGGGCGTGGTCGCCGGCATCACCACCACGGCCTCACAGCCCAACACCTTGGCCGACAGCGCCACGCCCTGAGCGTGGTTGCCGGCGCTGGCGGTAATCACGCCCTTGGCCAAGTCTTCTGGACTTAAATTGGCCATTTTATTGTAGGCGCCGCGTATCTTGAACGAAAACACCGGCTGCAAATCTTCACGCTTCAATAAAATGTGGTTATTCAACCGTCGGCTCAAATTATGGCCACGATCTAAGGGCGTTTCTTCGGCCACATCGTATACCGATGCGGTTAAAATTTTCTTTAAATAGTGCTGATGATTGTTCGTCATAGTATTCCGCTGTTTATTTCTAGTGTTTTTATTGAATTTTTCACGTACCATACAGTCAGTCATAGGAGGCCTTCAAAAATAGGCCTTAAACCCACGCACACTCTATATCGACACCTGACGATGTGCCCGTGTTCAATCAATTAAAAACGAGTTGTTCAAAATGAAAAAACACCTGCTCATATTGGCCTTAAGCGCATCTTTTGGCTTAAGCCCCCTGTCCCTAGCTAAAACTGCTTTCGTTCCGCCGGTCCCCGAGATAGCGGGTACGGCCTTCCTGATCGAAGACGTGCAAAGCGGCCAAATTTTAGGTCAAAAAAACCTGGATGAGCGCATAGAACCTGCCTCATTAACCAAGCTGATGACCGCCTATTTAACCTTTAAAGCCCTGCAAGAAAAACACCTGACTCTGGACCAAACATTATACGCCTCTGAAATCGCTTGGAAAACAGAAGGTTCAAGAATGTTCTTAGACCCTAAGGTGCCGGCAAAAGTCTCTGATTTGATCAAGGGTATGATTGTTCAATCGGGTAATGATGCTTGTGTGACGCTTGCCGAAGCCATCGCGGGTAGCGAAGCGGGTTTTGCGGTGATGATGAACGAACAAGCACGCCAATTGGGCATGAACAACACAAATTTCGAAAACAGTACTGGGTTACCAGGAGCACAACATTACACAACTGTACGCGATTTGGCTACATTATCCAGTGCCATCATGCTCGATTTTCCTGAATACTATAAACTGTACTCCATTAAAGACTTCACCTACAACAATATCAAGCAGCTAAATCGCAACCTGTTGTTGTATCGCGACCCTAGCGTTGACGGCTTAAAAACTGGCCACACCGACAGCGCCGGTTATAACCTGATCGCATCCAGCAACCGCAACGGTCGTCGCGTCCTGTCTGTGGTGGTCGGCACCGACAGCTCTGAGGCACGTGCCAATGAAAGCAGCAAGCTGTTGAACTGGGCCTTGCAGTCGTTTGAAACCCCTAAAATCTACGACGCCAAGGCCACGATTGCCAAGATCCGCGTGTACAAAGGGGCCAGCAATGAGGTGGAAGTAGGCTTTAATAAAGACGTCTACGTCACCGTGCCTAAAGGCCAAGCCGGCAACATCAAGCCCACCTTAGAAACCATACAGCCCGTGGTTGGCCCGATTAAGGCTGGTCAAAAAGTCGGCACCCTCACCATCATGGTGGGCGATGAAGTCATCGCGACCAAAGACGTGGTGGCCCTAAAAGAAGTGGCCGAAGCCGGCTTCTTTGGCCGCCTATGGGACACGATCTTACTGTGGTTTAAGTAAATCCTTACCCATTACCTCAAGCCCCTAGCCCTGCTGGGGGCTTTTTTGCGGCCTGACGCCCACACGGGCATTTATTCACCATGCAATACGGATATTTATTTTCGTCTTCACTGGCCTTAGAGTAAATAGCCTACTATAATGAAGCCATTCGTCTTTTGCCTTGTTTGGTGCCCTATGTCTTTGATTGATTACTACGCCCCTAGGTTTCAATTTCGTGAAACCCACAAAATTCATATTTTCGCGCCCGAGGCCAAGATCATGAACGCCATTTTGACCCATGAGGCCACCCACGACCCCTTAATCCAAAAAATGCTGTCCTTACGCGCCCTGCCAGATCGGCTGTGGCAAAAAATGGGCTTCCAGCCCAACGATGAACCGCCGTTTGGGATGGACACCTTTACCGTATTGGGGCAAGACCATCACAAAGAGTTGGCGCTCGGGCTCATCGGTAAATTTTGGCGCCCCGACTTTGGCCTTATTCGCCCCGGCAGCGCCGCCGCCTTTCACGCCTTTGACAAAAAAGGCGTGGCCAAGCTGGTGATGAACTATCGGCTAGAGCCGATTAACCCGATGAAGCAAGAAATACGCTTAACCACCGAAACCCGCATTTATTGTCCCGACTTCGCCAGCTACCTATTGTGCGGCGGCTATTGGCTGCTGATTCGCATCGGCAGTGGCTTTATTCGTCGTCGCATTCTCAACAACATCAAACGTCAGGTTGAAGCCGTTTGACCCAGACAAAAAAACGGCTTTAAGGCATAACCTTAAAGCCGTCGGCACCTTCATTAAGCTAAGACACCTCATCACCCAGCACTTCGGCACTGGCCTGCTGCATGGCCCACATCTGCGCATAGCGTCCCTCTAGGCGCAACAGCTCGTGGTGGGTGCCCTGCTCAATCACCTTACCGCCATCCATGACCATGATTTGATCGGCATCGACGATGGTCGACAGCCTGTGGGCAATAATCAATGTCGTGCGGTTTTTCGCCACCTGCACTAGCTCTTCTTGTATCGCGCGCTCGGTACGGGTGTCTAAGGCGCTGGTGGCCTCATCCAAGATCAAAATCGGGGGGTTTTTCAGCAAGGTGCGCGCAATCGCCACCCGCTGCTTCTCACCGCCAGACAGCTTCAGGCCACGCTCGCCCACCTCGCTCTGGTAGCCATCAGGCAGGCTCATGATGAAGTCGTGAATGCTGGCGGCCTTGGCCACCTCCTCAATCTGCGCATCGGTCGCCCCTGGGTGGCCATAGGCAATATTGTATTTAATCGTGTCGTTAAACAACACCGTGTCTTGCGGCACAATCCCAATGTGTTGGCGCAGGCTTTTTTGGGTCAGCTGACGAATGTCGATGCCATTAATCAAGATGGCCCCCTGAGTGACGTCGTAAAACCGAAACAGCAGCCGCGACAGCGTCGACTTACCGGCGCCCGATGAGCCAACCACCGCCAAGGTTTTCCCTGCCGCAATGGTAAAGTTCACGTCGTACAAAATCTGGCGGTTGGGCTCATAGCCAAAATCCACGTGCCGGAACTCAATGTCGGCCTGAGCCGTCTGCAAGGTTTGGGCCTGATCGGCGTCGGAAATTTCCTGTCCCTCTTTAAACAGCCCAAACATGCGCTCCATATCGGCCAAGGAATGCTTGATTTCACGATACACAAACCCCAAGAAGTTCAACGGCGCATACAGCTGGGTCAGATAGGCCGACACCAACACCACATCGCCCACGCTCATGTCACCCTTCACCACGCCTTCGGCCGACAGCCACAACAGCAAGGTGATGCCGGTGGCGATGATGACGCCCTGGCCCGCATTTAAAAAGTTCAGCGACACCTGATTGCGCACCGCCGAATGCAGCCATTTGTTCATGTTGGCGTTGTACCGCTGCTCCTCGTATTCTTCGTTGCTGAAATACTTAACCGTTTCATAATTCAACATGGCGTCCACGGCCTTGGTATTGGCCTTGCTGTCCAACTCGTTCATTTGCCGGCGATAGGCCATGCGTTTCTCGGTAATGAACAGGGTAAACAGAATGTACACGCCTATCGTGCTCAGCGTCACCAGGGCAAACCACAAGTCGTAGCGCCACAGCAGCACGGCGGCCACCATCACCAGCTCTAACAGCGTCGGCAAAATATTGAAAATGGTAAAATTCAGCAAAAAGCCTATGCCCTTGGTGCCCCGCTCGATGTCGCGGGTGACGCCGCCGGTTTGACGCTTTAAATGAAAGCGCATAGACAGGGTGAAAATATGTTGGAACACCTGGATGGCCACTTCTTTGATCGAGCCATTGGTGACCCTGGCAAACAGCGCATCGCGCAGCTCGCCAAACAGGCTGCTGCTCAAACGCGCCACGCCATAACCAATCAAGGCGCCGATGGGCAAGACCAAGGCGACGTTCGCCACGCTGAGCTGATCCACAATGTCTTTTAAATACAGGGGTAAGGTCACGCTGGCCACCTTGGCCGCCACCAAACAAAAAATGGCCAACATCACGCGCCATTTAAACTGCCACACAAAAGGCAAGAGGGATTTAATGGTGGCCCACTCGCCCCCCTTGCCCATCGGTACCACAACTTTATTCTGACTCATATTATTGTAAGGTTATCTCTGCTTGTAAGTGAAATAGCGGGATGTCGACCCGGAAGAAGGAGCCATCGCTGAGCTCAAACTCATAGTGACCTTCCATCGACGCCCAGGGCGTGGTCACCGTCGCCCCACTGGTGTACTCAAACTCATCGCCGGGCAACAGCAAAGGCTCTTCCCCCACCACGCCAGGACCGGATACTTCTTGGACCTCACCGTGGGCGTTGGTGATGAGCCAGTTGCGTCGACGCAAGATGGCGGGCTCTTCGCCTTCATTACGGATGGTGATGTGGTAGCTAAAGGCGTATACGTCCTTCATGATGTTGCTGCGGCCGGCCAGGTACTCTGGCTCGACCTCGACCACAATATCGGGTTCATCTTCAAACATAGCGGCTCCTTAATGAATTAAAACCACTGTAAAATACCGAGGATCACAATGCAGGGAATGGCGGCCAAAATGTCGTCTAACATAATGCCAAAACCGCCGTGCACGGTGTCGTTAAAATAGCTAATCGGCCAAGGCTTTAAGGCATCGAATAGGCGAAACAAAATAAACGCCAACAGCCACCAGCCGAAGCTAAACGGCACGGTGCACAAGATGAGCAGCATGGCCACAATCTCGTCCCAAACTATGCCGCCATGATCGCTCACGCCCACCTTGTCTTCTGCGTGCTGGCAAATGTGAATGCCAATGAAGAACAAAGGCCAACACAGTATAGACAGCGCCAGCGGCGACATGCCTAGGCTAAACAATACGTAGGCAATCACCAAAGCGGGCAAGGTCCCAAAGGTGCCGGGCGCAAACGGTGCCAAACCGGTGCCGAAGCCAAAGGCCGTCATGCAAAAATAATCTTCTTTAAGCCATTTAAACGTAGGCGTCACGGGGGGTTTATTCGTCATGAGAAATGATCAAATCCATATTGGTTAAGTAAAATGGGCTCACCGGCCTGATTCACCAATTGTAAGCCCGTTTGGGCCGTCACGGTGCCAATTTTGGTGATGGGCACGCCGACCTGATGGCTGATTTCTGCCAGCGCCACACGGCAAGCCGTCGGCGCGGTAAACAATAGCTCGTAGTCATCACCACCGGCCAAGGCGTAGGCATAGTGATTGGGCAAGCGGCGAATGTAGTCATGGGTGGGCACGGCGTCGCCATCAATGCGCGCGCCCACACCCGAAGCCGCCAAAATATGCTGTACATCTTGCGCCAAGCCGTCAGACACGTCTTGCGCCGCATGGGCATAGGGCAACAGCGCCCGCCCTAAGGCCACGCGTGCCGTCGGCCGATTGCGGACCTGCTCAAACAGCGCAAAAACGTCTGCGGGTAAGGCCTCGTTGTCGAGGTGATGATGCAGGGCGCAGGCCGCCAAGCCCAGCTGCCCCGACACCCAAACATCGTCGCCCACTTTGGCGTGACTGCGACGCAGCCCTTGGCCCTTCGGCGTTTGCCCAATAATGGTGACGTTTAGGGTCAGCGGGCCCTTAGTGGTGTCGCCGCCGATGAGCTGCACGCCATGTTCGTTGGCCAAGGCAAACAGCTGGTCACAAAACGCCTTCAACCACGCGGCATCCAGTTCGGGCAAGGCCACGCTCAGCACGGCCCAGCGTGGCTTGGCCCCCATGGCGGCCATGTCGGACAAATTCACCGCCAGGGTTTTATGGGCCAGATCCGCCGGATCGACACCGGCAAAAAAATGGCGATTTTCGACCAACATGTCGGCGCTAATGTGTAAATCATAGGCCGGATTGGGTCGTAAAATGGCGGCGTCATCTCCGATAGACAAAATCAGCTCAGAATCTTTCTGAGCTTGATTGAGGTAACGACGAATAAAATCGAATTCGTTCATATGGGGTTCTTTATGGATTAAAACATTTCGCCAACTTTAACCCCGCCCGCCACGTCTTGCGGCGTGGCTAGGGCGGCCACCAGAGCCTGAGCCGATGCAAACTCGGCCGTGGCCATGGTGGCGGCAAAGTCCGCCGGCACGCCCTGCCCAGCCATATAGGCCCAACGCTCGGCCAAATAGTCGTTTTGGGGCGCATCAAAGTCTAATAATAGCTCGTCCACCAAGTCGGGACGATTGCACACCAGCACAATGTCACAGCCCGCAACAAACGATACCTGCGCTCGCTGGCTGATGTTGCCTTCGCTCACGGCGCCTTCCATGGTTAAGTCATCAGAGAAAATGACGCCGTTAAAGCCCAAATCACGGCGCAAAATGTCTTGTAGCCAGGTTTTAGAAAAGCCTGCGGGCTTGGCACATACCTCAGGATACACGACGTGGGCCGGCATGACGGCCGCCATCCCCGCCTGGCTGAGGCGCTGAAACGGCACCATGTCTTGCGCCATCAGCTCGGCGTAGCCGCGAAGGTCTTCAGGCAAGACGTGATGGCTGTCGCCCTCAACAAACCCATGGCCGGGAAAGTGTTTGCCACAGCTGCGCATGCCGCCCTGGTTTAAGCCCGTCTGTAAGGCCAGGGCCAATTCGGTCACCACCTCGGCATCGGCGTGAAAACTACGGTTGCCAATCACCTGATTATTGCCCCAGCCCAAATCCAATACGGGCGTAAACGACAAATCAATGCCGCAGGCGCGCAGCTCGGTGGCCAATACCCAGCCAACGGTGGTGGCGGTGTGTTTGGCCGCTTCGGCCCCCTGCTCATCCCAAAGGCGGCCTAAGACGTCCATGGCGGGCAGGCGGGTAAAGCCATCGATAAAGCGCTGCACGCGTCCACCCTCATGGTCGACGGCAATCACCAAGGCCGGCGTGCGCAAGGCGTGTATTTCAGCGGTCAGGGCGGTAAGCTGCGCCACCGTGGCAAAGTTGCGGCGAAACAAAATCACGCCGCCGACATTGGGGTTGCACAAACGTTGTTTTTCTTCAGCCGTCAGGCTAAAGCCAGCCACGTCGGCCATAATCGGGCCGCGGGCAATGTGGGGGTGTGTCATCAGGCTTAACCTTTAAATAAATAAGGCAGCCCGCAGGCTGCCTGGGTCAAAAGTCTACTTAGTGCGTAGGGGCAAGAACAGCGTGCTGCCACCGCGGCGGATGAAGACGGGAATGGGGTTGTCGCCCGCCTCTATCGCCGAGCGCACCTGCTGCTCCGTGTCCACTTCGGTCGTCCCCAGCTGTAAAATAATGTCGCCTTCCATCAGGCCTGCGCCCTTGGCCCAGCCTTGTACCTTGGTCACAATCACGCCGGTGGCGGTGCCTAAGCGCTGCTTTTGCTCCACGGTCAGCGTCGACAAGGTCAACCCGATGTCGTCAAAGGCAAACGGCACGCTGGCCTGAGCGGGCGCACCGGCACTAGGGGCCGCCGTTGCGCCGCTGCTGCTGGCACTGTCCGACAGCAACACGGTGGTTTCGACCGCTTTGCCCGCACGCCAAATGCTGAGCTTAATTTTTTGCCCTGGGGCGATCATGCCCACCATCACCGGCAAATCGCTAGACGACTCAATGTTGCGGTCGTTGACGCCCAAAATAATGTCGCCCACTTTGAGCTTGGCGGCTGCGGCGGCACTGTCCGGCATCACCTTGGCAATCAAGGCGCCGCGCGGCTTGTCTAAGCCAAACGACTTGGCCAAATCATAAGACACCTCTTGCACCATAATCCCCAGCTGACCACGGTGTACTTTGCCCGTGGTTTTCAACTGCTCGGCCACGTTCATCGCAATGTCGATGGGGATGGCAAATGAGATGCCCATAAAGCCACCCGAGCGGCTGTAAATTTGTGAGTTAATCCCAATCACCTGGCCACGCAGGTTGAACAAAGGCCCACCCGAGTTGCCTGGGTTAATCGCCACGTCGGTCTGAATAAAGGGGGTATAGTTTTCGTTGGGCAGGCTGCGGCCCTTGGCCGACACAATGCCCGACGTCACCGAGTTTTCAAACCCAAACGGCGCGCCAATGGCCGCCACCCACTCGCCCACCTTCAGGTCGGCAGGCGCGCCGATCGCCACGATGGGCAAATCTTCGGCCTCGATTTTCAACAGCGCCACGTCCGACTGTAAGTCTTGGCCAATCAGCTTGGCGGGGTATTCACGCTTGTCGGTCAACATCACCTTGATTTGCTGGCTGCCAGACACCACGTGGGTGTTGGTTAAAATGTAGCCGTCTTTGCTGATGATGAAACCAGAACCAAAGTTCATGGCGTCTTCTTCGGCCGTCGGCGCATCCGGCATGTTCGGAATCAGGCGACGGAAGAAATCATAAAACGGATCGCCTTCGGGAAACGGATTGCTGGCTTCAGGCAGATTGGCGTGCGGGTTGCTGACGGTGCGGATGGCCTGAATATTGACCACGGCCTGCCCTTCGCGCTCAACCAGCTGGGTAAAGTCGGGCAACAGCATCGCCACCGTGCCATCACTTTGTGCCGCCGTGATTTCCTGCACAAAACCTTTATCGGATTTGCTTGAAAACCACCCGTCGTCCTTACCGCAACCACTGAGAGATAAAACTGCTGCGGTGATCACCAGCGTAGAGAGTTTTGTCGTCGCTTTCACACGTCATCCTTTATGATTACATTTTAATATATTGAAGTAACATTGTATCTAATCTTATCATGGCTGTTAATGATAACAGCCTGCTTTTTATACTTTTAAGCCACTAGCTTGGCAGGATACTCACACAAATCGGCCACAATGCACTGTTCACACTTGGGCTTACGCGCTTGACAGACATAACGGCCGTGTAAAATCAACCAATGGTGGGCATCGACCAAGAATTCTTTGGGCACAAACTTCATCAGCTGGCGCTCCACTTCTAACACGTCTTTGCCAGGGGCCAGCCGCATGCGGTTGGCCACGCGAAAGATATGCGTGTCGACCGCCATCACGGGTTCGCCAAAAGCCGTATTCAACACCACGTTGGCGGTTTTGCGCCCAACGCCCGGCAGGCTTTCCAAATCGGCGCGGTGACGCGGCACCTGGCCATCAAATTTAAACACCAGGTCGTGACAGGTTTGCATCACATGCTTGGCCTTGGTTTTGTACAAGCCTATGGTTTTGATGTACTCAACAAGGGCCTCTTGGCCCAAATCCAATATCGCTTGCGGCGTGTTTGCCACCGCATACAGTGGCCCGGTGGCCTTATTCACCGACACATCCGTGGCCTGCGCCGACAGCAACACCGAAATCAACAGCTCGAAGTCGCTGTTGTAATTTAATTCCGTGCGCGGCTTGGGATTGGCCGCCTGCCAACGCGCAAAAATATCATGTCTTTTTTGTTTGTTCATAAACCCTCGGCCTTTGCCATAAACCCGTCTTTACTAAATAAGGCCAATGCTGATAAATACAAGCCCTAGAGGCCATTATGGAACCTTTTTTTAGCTGACGCCATCTTACCAGAAACCCCTTACTTTAATACATGACTCTTTAAAAATAAGGAATCAACCTCATCTGTACGACCACACACACATAAAGGGCACACATGACTATTTTATTGGTTAGCCTAGGTTTGATTTTATTGGCCATCGGCCTTATGGGCACCATTCACCCCGCCATTCCCGGCCTGCCCATCATGTTTGCCGGCGCATGGGCTTTGGCCTATCAAAGCGACTATCTCATCATCGGCGCAGCCTCACTCTGGACCATCGGCATCATCACCGTCATCGGCATGGGCATGGACTTTGTGGCCAGCCTGATTGGCGCCAAGGCAACTGGGGCCAGCAAAAAAGCCCTTTGGGGGGCTTTTATTGGGGGCGTCGTGGGCATCTTTTTTGGGATTATTGGGATGGTCTTCGGCCCCTTAATCGGCGCCGCCACCGGTGAGTTTATCGACAAGCAGTCTTTGCTGATTGCCGGCAAGGTTGGCCTAGGGACGTTTATTGGCTTCATCGTCGGCGTCATGGCCAAAATTGGCTGTGGTTTGGCCATCCTCGCCATCATCAGCGGCAATTATTTATTTGCCCTATTTGCCTAAGGCCTTAATCGCATAAGGTATCTGCCAACAGCGCCGAATCCGTGTGCGCCAACCCCCAGGCACAAATGGTGTCCAGTACCGGAATCAGCGAGACCCCTTTGGCCGTCAGCGCGTATTCCACCCGCGGCGGCACTTCGGCATAGGCGTGGCGGACAATCAGGCCATCGGCCTCCAAGCCCTTCAACTGGCTAGACAAGGTCTTGTGAGAGCTGTTTAACAGCCGCTGTAACTCATTAAACCGCACCGCCTGGTGGGCATGTAGCGCATACAGCAAGGTGATTTTCCATTTGCCCTTAATTTGGCTCATGGTGGCATCAAATTCGTTTAAATACATGCATACCCTTTACTTGTCCATAGCGTCTTTTACATCATAGCGCACAAAATAGCCTTCATCATAGACCCTGTGCCCAGCGCAGCACACCTGACGACCGTAGCGCCACCCCTTAGTGCTCATCACCCAAATCAATGCCACAAACACAAAAATCAACCTTGGTAGCGTTTCAATCAGGCCCTAGCTCAAGGATTAATCATGCTCACGGTTGACCATGCCCAGTCAGCACACTATGTAT
>JAGNPU010000208.1 GCA_017989485.1 Neisseriaceae bacterium | reverse complement strand
CGGCGTCTTGTTCGGGTGTTGGGGTCGTGGGGGTGTCTGCTTCAGGTGCGTCGTCAACGTCGGGTTGCGTCACCGTGGTTTTTTTGGGGGCGGCCGTGGCGGCTTCTGGGGCCTGGGGCTGGTGCATGACTTTGGGTTTTGGGGCTGGTTGCGTGGGTGGCTCGGCCGCGGGTGCCGGCGTCGTTTGGGCCAATTGGTATTCGTTGAGGGTGATGCTGACCGGCTTTAAGGCTTCCGGCTCGGGCGCTGGGGCCCGCAATAAGGGGGTGGCCACCAAGCCCAGGTGCAAAAGCAGGGAACCCAGCAGGGCAATGTAGATGAACCTGCTTTTTTTGGGCTTGAGTGGTTTTGGGCTCATGATGGCCTTTAAAAGCTAATCAATTGGCTGTTGGCATCGGTTGGGGCGGCGTCGTTAATCACGCACACGCGCTTGTCGTCCAGGCGGATGTTGCCTGCGATGATGCCGGCGACGGCTTTGGGAAAGATTTGGTGTTCTATCGCCAAAATGCGCTTGCCCAAGTCGTCGGCGGTGTCGCCGCTCAGGACGGGCACCACGGCTTGGGCGATGATGGGGCCGTGGTCAAGCTGTGGCGTCACGAAATGGACGGTGGCGCCGGCAACCTTGCAGCCCAGATCTAGGGCCTTCTGGTGGGTGTATAGGCCTGGAAACGAGGGCAGCAGTGACGGATGAATGTTGATCATGCGGCCTTCGTAGCGCAGGCAAAACGGCGTGGTCAAAATGCGCATAAACCCGGCCAACACCACGAGGTCGGGTCGATAGAAGTCGATGACCTTGATTAAGGCTTGGTCAAACGCTTCGCGCGAGGGGAATTCTTTGTGGTCTAGGCCATGGGTGGCGAGGCCGCGGGCCTTGGCCCAGGCAATGCCTTCGGCTTGGGCGTCATTGCTGACGATGGCACAGATTTCCGCATTCGGAATGTTGGCCTCGACGATGGCCTGCATATTGCTGCCACGGCCAGAAATGAGGATGACGATTTTTTTCTTCATGTTTCTCCTTGTGGGCTTGCTGCGCGCCCGCTTGCAGTACTGGGGGTCAAACAAATAAAAAAAGCTTAAGGTAAGGATACCCTAAGCTTTTGTGTTAAATCAACTTAAGCGATTTGGGTTTGGTGCTCATCGCCGTTGCGCTCGCGAATATGGCCCAGCTGGTAAACGGTTTCGCCTTCAGCCGTCAAGATGTCGGTCAGGCGGGCGGCGTCTGCTGCCGCCACAATCACCACCATGCCCACGCCACAGTTAAAGGTGCGGTGCATTTCGTCGGTGGCCACTTGGCCTTCTTGTTGTAGCCATTGGAACAGCTTAGGGAAGGTCCATGATGTGCCATCCAGCTGCGCCACGGTGTTGGCAGGCAGCACGCGCGGTACGTTTTCGGTGATGCCGCCGCCGGTGATGTGGGCCATGCCTTTAATCGTGATTTCTTTGAGCGCCGCCAAAACTGGCTTAACGTATAGGCGGGTAGGGGCAATCACGGCCTGACGCAGGGTGATGTCGCCATCGAAAGGGGCATCTAGGTCAGGCGCCGCACGGTCAATGATTTTACGCACCAAAGAATAGCCGTTAGAGTGGGCGCCGTTAGAGGCCAGGCCCAACACCACGTCGCCAGCAACAATGCTGCGGCCGTTGATGACTTTGGCTTTTTCCACCACGCCGACGGCAAAGCCCGCCAAATCGTATTCGCCTTCTGGGTACATGCCGGGCATTTCGGCGGTTTCTCCGCCAATCAGGGCGCAACCCGAGGCTTCACAGCCTTGGGCAATGCCTTTGATCACGTCGGTGGCGCGCGCCACGTCGAGCTTGCCGCAGGCAAAATAGTCTAAGAAGAACAAAGGCTCGGCACCCTGTACCAGGATGTCGTTCACGCTCATGGCCACCAGGTCAATGCCCACGGTGTCATGCTTGTCCCAGTCAAAGGCCAATCTTAGTTTGGTGCCGACGCCATCGGTGCCTGAAACCAATACGGGCTCCTGGTATTTTTTACTGATTTCTACCAGGGCACCAAAGCCGCCTAGGTCGCCGAGTACTTCTGGACGCATGGTTTTTTTGGCAAAAGGTTTGATGTTTTCAACCAGTTGATCTCCGGCGTCGATATCAACCCCAGCGTCGCGATAGCTTAACGATTCAGACATGATGCGTTTGTTTCCTTTAACTTTAGTGAGTGGTGACTTAGAAAAGCAGCTGTTCATTCATTCTGGCGGCAAATAAAAGCGGCGGTGACGGATTAAATCAGGCCGCCGTGGCTGAAATTCAGCCACTTTAAATATTTATTTGCTAGAATGAGGCTCTATTTTACCTGAAAGTCACTATGTATCGCAGAAGAAATCAAGCTTTAATGCCATGGATTGTGTTTGGCCTGGTTCTTTTAATCGCTATCTTATTGATTGTGAAGATAAAAGGTATTTTGACCCCGTTTGTGGTGGGGGCGATTTTTGCCTACATTCTGAGCCCCTTCGTGGCCAAGTTGACCCGGCGCGGCATTAAGCGCACGCCGGCGGTGCTGCTGGTGCTGTTGGTGGCCGTCATCATCATCGCCCTGTTTGTGGCGATTGTGGTCCCGATGTTGGTCCATCAGTTTGACGCGCTGTTTCAACGCTTGCCCGCCATGGTGCACTTTATTCAGGCCAAGGTATTGCCTTGGATTAATGGCCAGTTTGGCCTGTCCCTAGAGCTAGACGCCAAGGCCTTGGCGAGCCTGGTCGAGGACAACAGCGCCCAAGTGCGTAACCTGCTGAATACCTCGGCCTCGAAAATCATCGCCGGCGGCAGCAACGTCGTGGGCCTGATGACCAACCTATTTTTGATGCCGTTTGTGCTGTATTACCTGCTGCTGGATTGGCCCAATTTATTGGCGCGTCTAAGTAAGCTCATCCCTCGTCGCTTCAGCGGCGACGCCAAGCGCATCAGCCATAACCTACACACGGTGTTGCGTGAGTTCATCAGCGGGCAGCTGTTGGTGATGTTGGTGATGGGCTTAATTTATGGTACCGGCCTGTGGCTGACCGGCCTAGAGTCGGGTTTTGCCATCGGCATGGTCGCCGGCATGTTGGTGTTTGTGCCGTATGTGGGCGCCTTCTTAGGCCTGCTGTTGGCGACGATGGCGGCGGTGCTGCAGTTTGATGCCTTTACCAGCATTGTGATTGTGTGGGCCGTCTTTGCCGTGGGCCAAACCATAGAAAGCTTCTTGGTCACGCCTTATTTGGTGGGCGACCGCATTGGCCTGTCGCCGCTGGCGGTGATTTTTGCCTTAATGGCCTTTGGCGAGTTGATGGGCTTTGTGGGCATGCTGTTGGCCTTGCCGATGGCGGCGATTACCGTGGTGCTGGCGCGTGAGGGCTTAGAACGCTACCAGAAAAGCCGCTTTTATCAGCGCAAACCCAAGCCTTTATCTTCGGCCTTGCCCAGAGAAGACGACAAAACCATTTAAGCATTCGCCAAAGCAGGGTAAAATGCCCTCATACCAATAGAAGAAATGACGTAGAGACGCTGTGAGCCAGTTAATATTAGAATTTGACAGTCAGACCACGACCCCCAAGTATCCCGATTTCAATGACTTCTTGGGGGATTCTAACCGTGAGCTGATTCATATTTTAAAAAGCCAACAAGAACGCTTTATATATGTTTGGGGGGGCACGGGCGTGGGCAAAAGCCATTTGCTCAAAGCCTGGGTGGCTCAAGCCGCTGCCGAAGGGTATGCCGCGGCCTATGTCGATGCCTCGAAAGAGCCTCTGGGCGACCATTTGCGCGAGAACCGCTTTTTGGCCGTCGACGCGGTGGAATCCTTAAGCGGCCACGAGCAGGTCACGCTGTTTTCCATCTTCAACCAGTTTCGCGACCTCAGCGGCGGCCATTTGCTGATCAGCGGCGACGTGGCCCCGGTGTTTTTGAATATTCGCGAAGACTTGCGCACCCGCATGGCCTATTGTTTGGTGTATGAGGTCAAGGCGCTGACCGACCTCGAAAAAATCAATTCCCTCAAAGAAATGGCCAAGGCCCGTCAATTGGTCATCGGTGACGAGCTGTTTCGCTATTTGCTCACCCATTGGCGTCGCGACATGGACAGCCTGATGCAAATTGTTGAGGCCTTAGACCATTATTCTATGGCCTTGCACAAGCCGATTACGCTGCCATTACTGAAAAAATTACTGAATCAGGAGCATAATTAACCATGAATTTAGCCATATTTGACCTAGACCACACCCTGATCTTGGGCGATTCGGACGTTGAGTGGCCACGTTTTTTGATGAATAAAGGCCTAGTGGATCAGGCGTTTTATGAAAAGCGTAGCGATTATTTTTACGAGCAGTATAAGGC
>JAGNPU010000207.1 GCA_017989485.1 Neisseriaceae bacterium | reverse complement strand
CCCAGTCGTCGACCACCACGCAAAAATTATACGTGGGCGAGCCGTCTGGGCGCGCAATGATTAAGTCGTCCAATTCTTTATTGTCAAACTCGATGGTGCCTTTCACCAAATCATCCCAGGCAATTTTGCCCGTCATCGGCATTTTAAACCGCACCACGGGGGTCACGTCGGCCGGCACCGCGGGCAAGGTTTTGCCCTCTTCCGGACGCCAACGGCGGTCGTAGGCGAAATAATGCTGGCCGGCGGCTTCTTGCGCCTGGCGCATATGGTCTAGCTCTTCTTTAGAGCAATAGCAATGATAGGCGTGGCCTGAAGCCAACAGCTGGGCCACAACCTCTTTATAGCGGTCAAAACGCTGGGTTTGATAAAAAGGGCCTTCGTCATAGTCCAAGCCCACCCAATGCATGCCGTCCATAATGGCCTGTACTGATTCTTCGGTTGAGCGCGCCAAATCCGTATCTTCAATCCTCAAGACAAATTTGCCTTGGTTTTTGCGGGCATAAGCCCATGAAAATAGAGCAGTACGCACGCCACCAATGTGTAAGAAACCGGTTGGGCTAGGCGCAAATCGAGTACGAACCATGTGCAAACACCTTTAAATATTGGATATCCATTAAGGCCACCATTGTACGCCTTCCCCTCACCTAGGGGCAATTGTCACGCCCTCATCTTTCTGCCTTTTTTTCCACAAAAATGCTTGACAAAACCTATTTTGATAAAAAAACCACCAACTTATGCACCGCTGCTGACCTTGCGCAAGATTTGGCTCAAGCCGTCCGTAAAAAAAATGATTGACACTTTGGCAATACACCTAACCAATTGTTTTTTATCTAAAAAATAAAAAAGGTGCTTTTTTAATCAATCACAATCATCCCTTTAAATATAAAGGCCTTATGCAGGCAAACTCGGTTTAATCCACAAAGTTATCCACAGCTTTTGTTAATAACCCTGCAACCCCTAGGCTTATCAGTGTTTTAATCTCTTCAGCCCCACTGTCGACACCCTTCAAAACGCGGACGTCGGATTAAAACGGCCGTTTTTACGCGGCCATCCGCCCAAAAGTTTGTTGCGGGACAAGATTCAACGCTTGACCAAATAAACCGTTTGTGCGCCTCGGCGCACCTGCAAAACCCAAGCCCCCGGCGAGGCCGCCAGCAAGGCATTAAAGGCAGCCACCGTGGGGGTGCGCTGCTGGTTGACCGCCACCACCACATCATTGAGCAACAGGCCCATACGCTGCGCCAACGAACCGGGCGCCACGCTGCTGACCACCACTCCTTGCTCGCCACGGCTGCTCTGCCCTTGCCGCACCGTCAGGCCCGCAATGGCAAGGCCAGCCGGCGTGGCCGGTGCGGCGGCAGCGACGGCGGGCGTGGGTGCCGCCACCGTCACCGTGGTGGTGTATGCCTCTCCCTGTCGCCATACGCTGATGCGCAAGCGCGTGCCAATGGGCACGCTGCTCACCTGCGTCCGAAAGGCCGCAAAGCTGGCCACCGCTCGATCATTCACGCTGATGACCACATCCCCCGCCTGTAAGCCCGCCCTCGCCGCGGCCGAGCCGGCCACCACTTCGGTAATAAACCCGCCGCTTTGCTGGTTTAACCCCATGGCCTTGGCCAGATCGGAGGTTAACTCGGTGCCCACCACGCCGATGACGCCGCGCCGAACCTCGCCATAATCACGCATTTGGTCGGTGAGCTTTTTCATCATGTTGCTGGGAATCGCAAAGCCAATGCCAATATTGCCGCCGCCCGCCGCAAAAATGGCGGTATTGATGCCGATGAGGGCCCCCTCCACGTTGATCAGCGCCCCACCCGAGTTGCCCCGATTAATCGCGGCGTCGGTCTGAATGTAGTGCTCATACCGCTGGCTGTCTAAGCCACTACGGCCTAAGGCCGACACGATGCCGGACGTCACCGTCAGGCCTAGGCCGAAGGGGTTGCCAATGGCCAAGGCGTAATCGCCCACCCGCAAGGTGTCCGAATCCGCCAGGCGGATGGCCACCAGGCCAGACACGCCTTTAATCTGTAAGAGCGCCAGATCGGCCGGCGCATCCTGCCCCACCAAGGTGGCGTCGACCTGACGACCGTCGATGAGCTGTATCCGAAAGCGCTCGCCTTGCGCCACCACGTGTTGGTTGGTCACCACATAACCGCGCTCAGCATCGATGATGACGCCCGACCCCAAAGAACGAAACGGCTGCTGGCCTGACCCTTCTGACGGGGGCTGGCACAGGGGGCTATGATAAAAAGGAGACCCCTCCTGACACAAGGGCGTGCGCCGATCACCAAAAGGCGATTGCGGACCTCTTTGGGCCTGACGACGTCCCTCTACCTCGATGCTGACCACGGCCGGCATAACGCGGTCCAACATCGGTGCGAGGCTAGGCATCGTCGTTGCGCTGGCCAGCGGCAGCGCCGGCGCACTGCCCACCACGGGCACGGTAGGTGCGCCCCAGGCCCAGCTTTTAATCAATAACCCCGCCAACCCCAAAACAATGATGGCCAACGTCAGGCTTGACCACAAGGTGATGCGTCGCTGCTGATTCATACGCCCCCCTTAAATCACATCCAAAACA
Organism: Neisseriaceae bacterium; assembly: GCA_017989485.1. Taxonomy (GTDB): domain Bacteria; phylum Pseudomonadota; class Gammaproteobacteria; order Burkholderiales; family Neisseriaceae; genus JAGNPU01. The sequence continues at coordinate 1,762 of JAGNPU010000207.1, read as the reverse complement.
AATAATACGTTAGCATAGTCATAAATCGACCACCAGCCTGAGGCCCTATTTTTACCCTGTCATGCCGCAGATCAGGCGTAAATGGTGGTAAACACGGCACAATGCCAACCGATCCTGCTTTAATTTAGCCAAAACCCCATGGCTCAGGTAAAATATGGTTTTTATCAGTGGCGCCCCTCATGCTCAGTTATCGACATGCTTTTCACGCCGGCAATCACGCCGACGTTTTAAAGCATTTATGCTTAAAATTGGTCTTGGATTATTTCAACGAAAAAGACAAGCCTTATTGGTATGTAGACACCCACGCGGGTGCCGGTCTATATGACTTAGAATCGGCCTACGCCCAAAAAACGGGCGAGCACATTGCCGGCATTAGCCTCTTGCAACAGACGGCCCACTTGCCGCCAGAACTTAAAGACTTTATGGCCTTAATCGCCACCTTCCAAACCGAACACCCTTGCTACCCGGGTTCGCCGCTGGTGGCCAATGCGGTTTTGCGCCCAGAAGACAAGCTACGCCTGTTTGAGCTACACCCCACCGACAGCCAGCATTTACTGGCCAATTTTCGCGGTGCCGGTCGTCGCACCCAGGTCAAAATTGAAGATGGTTTTAAAGGCCTAATCGCCTTGATGCCGCCGCCCACACGTCGTGCGGCCGTGTTAATCGACCCGCCGTATGAAGAAAAACAAGATTATCAGCTGGTGGTCCAAACCCTTAAAGAAGCGTTAAAACGCTTTGCCTCCGGCTGCTACATGGTGTGGTATCCCTGCCTGAGCCGCATGGAAAGCAAAAAACTACCAGAAGCGTTAAAGAAGCTGGCGCCAGAGCAATACCTACAGGTAGAACTACACGTGTCTAGCCCTAACTCAGATGGGTTTGGCATGTTTGGCAGTGGGCTGTTCATCATCAACCCACCCTATCAGCTCAAAAAACAACTGCAACTGATTATGCCCAAGCTCACCGAGCTGTTGGCGCAAAACTCGGGCGCAAAATACGTGCTGAACGCACAGATTAACTAATGCTATTAGCGTTTACTTTCACAGGAATGCACCATGAAAAACATCAGCCTTAACGCCTTTTTGGCCCAACATGCAGCCGATCACCAGCTGCCAGAAAACCTGATTGACCTGCTGCTGAGCATTACCGATGCCTGCGGCCACATCAACGACAAGGTGCGCCTTGGCGCTTTGGCCGGCATTTTGGGTGAAGCCGGCACGGGCAACGTGCAAGGTGAAGACCAAAAGAAACTAGACGTCATGGCCAATACGCTGCTGATTGATGCCTTGAGCGCCAATCCCGCCGTCGCCGGCCTGGCTTCGGAAGAAGAAAACACCTACGTGGCCGCACATGCCGACGGCGAATACCTGGTGCTGTTTGATCCGCTTGATGGCTCATCCAACATTGACGTGAACATTTCCGTGGGCACCATCTTCTCTATTTTGGCCCACCCTAAGGGCGCGCCGTTAAGCACCGAGAGCTTTTTGCAAAAAGGCAGCGATCAAGTGGCCGCTGGCTACGTGCTGTATGGCCCGCAAACCCAACTGGTGTTCACCGCCAAACATGGCGTGTTTGTGTTTACCCTAAACGCCGACGGCGCCTTTATGCTGACCCAGCAAAAACTGCACATCCCCGCCCAAACTCAAGAATTCGCCATCAATATGTCTAACCACCGCCACTGGGCGCGTCCGGTACAAGACTACGTGGGCGAACTGCTGTTGGGCGCAGAAGGCCCACGCGGCAAAAACTTCAACACCCGCTGGGG
>JAGNPU010000206.1 GCA_017989485.1 Neisseriaceae bacterium | reverse complement strand
CCGTCAGATCAATAGGAGCATCATCCTCTTGCGCCGTCATCAATTCCGGCACGTTTTCTTCTCTTGGGATAAACCAGCCGGTAAAGGCCCAGAGAATGCCAATCAGGGGCGATAGCCAGCAAAAAATGGCAAACGGTGCGTACACAATGGTGGGAATGCCTAAGGTCGCCGTGACAAATCCCCCGCCCATATTCCAAGGAATCAAGGGCGACATCAGGGTGCCGCAGTCCTCGATGGAACGCGCCAAGGTGGTGCGTTTATAGCCCATTTGGGTATACTTATCCTTCATTAACCGACCGGGCAACACGATGGAGGTATACACGTCGCCCAAGCCTGTGCCGACGCCTAAAACGCTGGTATAGCTGACCAACACCAAAGACAGGCGGCCTTTGATAAGGCTGTTGATTTTTTTCAAAATGGCGGTAAACGTACCGTAGATTTCCAAGGCACCCACAAAGCCCAAAGAAAATAGGGTTAAGGTAATCACCCAGGTCATCGACATCACCCCCCCTTTCGACAACAAGGTGTCCACGTAAGGCACGCCGGTTTGGCTGCTGTAGCCGTTCTGCAAAATATTGAATATGTCCTTGACCGCGGCACCTTGGATGAAGACGGCCACCAAAGCCCCCAGCAGCACGCCCACACAAATGGTGCCCATGGCCGAGTATTTCTTATACCCCATATAAATCACCGATATCGCCGGCAACAAGGTCAACCAACCCAGTTGAAAGTGACTTTCCATGGTGGTTTGGATTAACAAAGAGGTTTCTGTTTGGCTGGCGCTGTCCGCATACTGCATGCCAATCAAGGCATAAATAATCAGCGTGATGATGATGGCGGGCACCGTGGTCGGCAACATGCCTTTAATGTGGGCCCATGGGTTAATCCCGGTGACGGCGGCGGTGAGCTGCGTGGTTTCCGACAGCGGCGACATTTTGTCGCCAAAAAAGCTGCCTGACACCACCACACCGGCCGTCCAGTAAATGGGAATGCCCAAGGCTTCGCCTATGCCCATGACCGCCAACCCCACCGTGCCTAAAGTGCCCCACGACGTCCCCGTTGCCAAGGACACGAGGGAGCAAAGCACACACGCGGTGGCCAAAAATGTGCTCGGCGTCAACGCCTTAAGCCCGTAATACACAATGGTGGGGACGGTACCGGCCACAATCCAAGTGCCAATCAACATGCCCACGCACATCAAAATCAAAATGGCGGGCAGGCCTATTTTCATCACCTTTAACAAATGCTCTTCCATGTCGGCCCATTTCTGGCCCTTAATGAACATGAACAAACCGGTGATGCAAATCCCGATGACGAGGGGAATATGAGGGGTAAAATCTTTGAAGACAAAAAACTGAATGCCGAGAATGACGGCAGTAATGGCTAAGGGGGCCACATCCAACCAAAATGGATATGACTTTCCCATCGTGACGTTATGGGTCATGATTTTCTCCTGGGTGTCTCTTTGTATAGACGAAGCCTCCCCGGCTTTGTTATGAATTATATGTGGTCTTGATCAGACGACCAGGGAGGTTTTGAGGCGCGTTATTTAGTCAAAAGTAATGCCTTGTGCCAGGGGCAGCTCTTTTGAATAATTCACGGTATTGGTTTGACGACGCATATAGCCCTTCCAAGCGTCCGAACCCGATTCACGACCGCCACCGGTTTCTTTTTCACCGCCAAATGCACCGCCAATTTCAGCACCGCTGGTGCCAATATTGACGTTGGCAATGCCGCAATCGCTGCCCACGGCGCTTTGGAAAATTTCTGCTTCACGCACGTCGGTGGTGAAAATACAAGAAGACAGGCCTTGTGGGACATCATTGTTTAAACGCACGGCCTCATCGAAGTCCTCATAGGTCAGGACATATAAAATCGGCGCAAACGTCTCATGCTTCACCACGTCGTTTTGCTCGGCCATTTCCACAATGGCTGGGCGCACATAGTAGGCATCAGGGTATTGATCAGCCAACTGACGCTCGCCGCCAAACACCACACCACCCGCATTTTTGGCGTTATTCAGGCTGTTTTGCATGTCGTCAAAACTGGCCTTGTCCACCAAGGGGCCCAATAAATTGGCCTCAAACGGGTTGCCAATTTTCACCTGCTGGTAGGCCACCTTCAGGCTGGCCACCACTTCGTCTTTCAAAGACTTGTGCACGATTAAACGACGCAGTGTGGTACAACGCTGCCCTGCCGTGCCCACGGCGCTGAACAAAATAGCCCGTAAAGCCAGTTTCAAATCGGCGCTGGGTGCCAGAATCATGGCGTTGTTGCCGCCTAGCTCCAAGATGGTGCGGCCAAAGCGTGCGGCCACCTTAGGGCCCACTTCTTGCCCCATGCGGGTGCTGCCGGTGGCGCTGATTAAGGCGACGCGGGCATCTTCTACCAACACATTACCGGCTTCGCGGTCACCAATCACCAATTGTGATAGGTTGGCCGGTGCCTCCGCGCCAAATCGCGCCACGGCCTTGTCAAACAAAGCCTGGCAGGCCAAGGCGGTCAATGGGGTTTTTTCAGATGGTTTCCAAATCACCGCATTGCCACACACTATGGCCAAAGCCGTGTTCCAAGACCACACGGCGACGGGGAAGTTAAAGGCGCTGATCACGCCCACAACACCCAGAGGGTGCCAGGTTTCACGCATGTGGTGGCCGGGGCGTTCAGACGCAATGGTCAAGCCATAAAGCTGGCGCGACAGGCCCACGGCAAAGTCACAAATATCGATCATTTCTTGCACTTCACCTAGGGCTTCTTGGGTGATTTTACCCGCTTCCCAGGTCACCAATTCGGCCAAGTCTGCTTTATGTTCACGCAGGACTTCACCCAAAATGCGAATCAGCTCACCACGACGTGGGGCCGGTACGGCACGCCAGTTTTGAAAAGCATCTTGACCCGCAGCCACCATGGCCGTCACGTCCGCATTGCTGTGATAGTTTAAACGCCCAATTTCGCTGCCATCAACCGGGCTGCGAACCGCTTGAGTGCCTTCAGTGTACGTGCTGGCCGCTAGGCCTAGTTGTTCAAAAATACGTAACGCCATAATGATAGACTCCTTTGTCATGTGATGCTGAAACCCGCCTGAACGGGGGTTTTCTAATGTGCTTATTGTCGTGGTCCTACTCATACAGAGATGAATACCGTCTGCTCAGATTACTCGATCAGGGCAATAACTCAAACGAATTAAAGGAATCATTAAAATACTATTCATCATGAAGTTTAAATATGATATTGACCAAAAATAGATAAAAATAGCTCATAATTTTAAAAACTTACCATTATTAACACAATAACCTCAATAAACCCCCAGCACCGTCAAATATTGATCTTAATCAAACGCAGCACCCAAAGGCCTTTATCCCAAAAGAATGGCCGTATGCCATTTAATGCGTGCCATCCGCATTTTTATGCGGGGGCTTGCCTGCGTCTTTTTGGGGGTTATCCTGCCCTAATTCATGTGCCGACCATGCGTTTTGCCATCAGCTGCATCACCCCAATCAACCCACATCAACCCACAAAGGCTTCTTCATTGACAGCCACGGTAAATCACCTTAAGATGCAAAAAAAATCGACCATTCGGTCTAAAAAAGGATGAGCATGACCCCCACACACACGGACACCCAGCAAGAAAAAATCAACGCCATACTGGAAGCGGCAGCACGGTGCTTTGCCCAAAATGGCTTTCACGCCACCAGCATTGCGCAAATTTGTCAGGCCGCCAACATCAGTACGGGTGGGCTGTTTCATTATTTTGACAATAAGAACAGCATCATCAAAGCGTTCATCCAGCGGGAGCAGCTCAAAACCCGGCGCTACTTCACGATTTTAGACCACATCGACGACCCGATTGCCGCCCTACGCGGCTTTTTGTCGGTGATCATGATTATTGCCGCAGATGACGTCCACGCCCCCTTGTCTTTAGAAATCAAAACCGAAGCCGGCCGCAACCCTGAGGTCGCGGCCTTAATCCTCGATTTCGACACCATGATCCGACACGACGTGACCAAGCTGCTGGTTCGGGCGCAAACCCTTAAATTGATTGATCCCCAACTGAACCCCGGCCAGGCTGCCTCATGGATTATGGCCTTGCTGGACGGTGTGTTTTGTCGCCTCACCATGGACCCTGGCTTTCAACCGAAAGCCGAACAGCAAATGCTGGTGCAAATCGTCTTACGGTTTTTACACTACCGTGGCGCCTAAAATCGGGGACGCCTGGGGGCCTATCCCCTAGGCTTCATCCTCTCGAGGGACAAACCAGCCGGTTAATCCCCACACCACACCAATAACGGGTGCCAGCCAACACAATATGGCGAACGGCGCATACACAAAGGTGGGAATGCCTAGGGT
>JAGNPU010000205.1 GCA_017989485.1 Neisseriaceae bacterium | reverse complement strand
TTTCCTGGGGCGTGGCCGTACCGTATTTAACCGCCGTCAATCCCATGCCTGAGGGCATGAGCATCTCTGCTTTTGCCATGAGCATTTGGGCCACTAAGGTGCGCTTTATCGGCGCGGGCACCATGGCCGTGGCCGCCGTCTGGACGCTGTTGACCTTGGCCAAGCCCATTATTCAGGGCGTGGTGATTTCCATGAAGGCCATCAAAACGGGCGGCGATGGCAGTGCCGTGGTTGACCGTACCGAGCAAGACCTATCGCCTAAATGGTTGGTGCTGATCACCGGCGTGATCGTGGTGGTCTTGCTGGCGACGTTTTATACCTTTGTGGCCGCTGCGCCGATTTCGGCCAGCCTGGCGTGGACTTTGGTGATTGTGACCACGCTGATGTCGGTCTTTATCGGCTTTTTGGTGGCCTCGGCCTGTGGGTATATGGCCGGCCTCATCGGCTCGTCCTCTAGCCCTATTTCAGGCATTGGCATTATTTCGATTATTTTGATTTCCATCGTCTTGCTGTTAATCGGTGAGTCTAGTGGCCTCTTGGCCACGCCTGAAGGCACCCAGTTTTTGACCGCCTTGGCGATTTTTACCACTTCTGTGGTGTTGGCGATTGCGACGATTTCTAACGACAATCTGCAAGACTTAAAAACCGGTTTTTTACTCAAAGCGACGCCGTGGCGTCAACAGGTGGCCTTAATCATCGGGTGTATCGTGGGCGCGCTGGTGATTTCACCGGTGCTGGAGCTGCTGTACCACGCCTATGGCTTTACCGGCGCGATGCCGCGTGAAGGGATGGATGTTGGTCAGGCTCTGGCGGCCCCACAGGCGACGCTGATGACGCAAATATCAACCGGCATTTTTAGCCATAGCTTAGAGTGGTCGTATATTCTGACCGGGATGTTGATTGCCGTGGCGTTAATCATCGTCGACACCGTGCTGAAAAAAACCACCCGCGGCCGATTCACCATCCCCGTGTTGGCGGTGGGCATGGGCATTTACTTGCCAGCCTCAGTCAACATGCCGCTCATCGTCGGTGCCTTGCTGTCGTGGTGGGTGACGCGCCGCATCAAGGCCAAGGCGGCCAAGGCCAATGTGGCGGCGGCGCCGTTGTTAAAAGCCTCAGAAGGCCGTGCCACGCTGTTCGCTGCTGGTCTGATTGTGGGTGAGAGCATGATAGGGGTGATTTTGGCGATGATCATCGTGGTGTCGGTGACCTCTGGAGGCAATGACGCGCCTTTGGCCATTATGCCTGACGGTCTTGCCGGTTGGGCGCAGGCATTGGGGCTGGTGGCCTTTTTGTTGGTGCTGACCCGCTTTGGTCGACGTGCGTTGAAATAAAGCCATTGCGGCATCAAGAACGGGCGCTGAGGCGCTCGTTTTTTTGTGCCTGATTTATGGTGTTCGGTTATACTGGCAGCCTTATAAACCCCTCATGGGTACGAAGTATGTGGCGAAAACTCATAAAATGTCTGGTGGGCCTGATGGGCCTCGTGTTGCTGGTGGCGTTGGCCGTCGTGGTTTTGGGGGCCTTAAGCAGCCGTCCTCTGAAGCAAGAAGAGCCGACTGCCGTGGTGGTGTATGCGGTGAGTAATGGCGTCCACGTTAGCCTGGCCTTGCCCGTGCGGCATGAGGTCTATGACTGGACGGCCTTGTTTGACCCCCATCACAGCCGCCAGCCTGAGCTGGCCAAGACTAAAGACTATGTGTTAATCGGTTGGGGCAGCAAGGTGTTTTATACCCAAGTCCCGACCTGGGCTGAGTTGACCTTGCCGTTGGCGCTGAAGGCGCTGGCCTATGATAAAGCCGCATTCAACGTGACCTATTTGAATCAGCCCGTTGCCGGTGAGTATGTGCGCGAGATCAGGCTAACAGAGCGGCAGTACCGTCAGTTGGTGGAAGGCCTTTTATTTGAGGTGCCTTTTTATAAAACCGCAACAGGTAAGCCTACGGTTATCCCTGGGGTTCATTACGGCGCCACCGACGTGTTTTACGAAGCAAATGGTCGCTATACGCCCTGGTTTACCTGTAATGAATGGATACGGCGACGGCTAGACCAGGCTGAGGTGGTGGTGCCGTTGTGGTCACCTTTCGCCACGCCGATTATGTGGCACTTGCAGCAGGCCTCTGAGTAGGCGTGTGTGGTGCAGGGGTAAGCCCCTTGTTTCGGTCGACGACGAAGCAAGGGGGCCGGCGTTAAAAAGTGGCATTAAAACCGAGGTGATAGCGGGTTTGTTCTCCTTGTTTGAGGCCATTGGTGCGCGACAGTGCGCCATAAGCCTGCAGATTTTTGCCGAGGTTGATGCTGGTGCCGACGGTCAGGTCGGTCCAGCTGCGGGCGTCAGCGTCCGTGTCGTGATAAAAAGAGGTCTGGGTCGATTTGATTGCGGCTCGAACCGACTGCGTGCGATCGCCTAGCTGGCGTAAGTGGCGCAGGTGGGCATAGGGATTGAGCGCGCCGAGGGTGCTGTCTATGCGCCAGCCGATGGCGGCGACCTTGCTGGCATAGCGCTGTTGGCCAAAACGCATGGAGGTACTGAGCTCGTCTTGTTCCGCGTAGCCATCGACCTTATGCTGGTCCCAACTGTATTGCAGCATGGGGCCGGTGCTGAGCTGGGGGGTAATGGCAAAGTCCCAGCCGGTGCCAAGGCGTAGGCCCCATGCCCGTCCTTTGGTGCTGCCGGTTTCAATACGGGTGGCGGCCCCAAGGTTAATTTGACGCTGAATGCGTTCAAAGTTGCTGCGGGTGCGGTGTAGGTCGGCGCTTAACCAAGCATGGTCGGCAAAGCGGGCCTGGGCAAAGGCGGCCACGACGTTGCCCCGATGCTTATAGCGATAGCCGTCGCTAGGGTGTTCGGTGTCTCGGTGGCCGGAGAGCAAGGCGCCCAGCCGAAGGTTTGGGGTGAGGGCGTAATCTAGGCCTAAGGTTAAACTACGGCCATGGTGTTCGCCATCGCCAAGGGCGTGGGGCTGATGCTGATGGCCACTCAGGCCGGCATAGCCGCCAAACACCCCAAGCGTGTGGGCACCCTCATGAGGGTGTTGTCGGGCTTGATGACGGCCATCAAGGGTATGGCGCACGTTGGCGATGGGTGCGTTCATGGCTTTACCGAGCGCGGCCACCTGAATGGGGGCGTCTAGTACGGAAATCATGTACTGACTGACAATGGTGTGGGTGGCGGGGCTGGGGTGAAAGCCATCGGCAAACAAAAATGACAGCTCATCGTTAAAGCCGGGGGTGGCAGACGTGCACTGGTTGGCATGGACGCCGGGTGGGCAAGGCGTCCCAGCAGTATTGTTAAAGCCATACAGGGCAGGGTCCGCCATGGCTTCTTGAAATAAAGCATTGACGTCAACCCGGACGATATTGCCCTGGCCTTGAGCCAAGAGCTGGTCTTGGGTGTCATTGTATAAGTTGGTTAAGTATTCGCCTTGTGGCGCCAGCTCGCTGTGTGCTGTCTGCAGTAATGTCAGAATGATGGGGCGCGTCAAGCGCCCGCCTAAGTTGGCAACGGCAGCAAGGGCTTCTTGCTGGCGCTGTTGCCATTCTGCTTGATTCAGTACGGGGCCTTTATTTAGGACGGCGTAAGCTGCATTAAGCGCCGCCTGTTCGCGTATGGGAAAGAAGGCCACAACTTGGGTGATGATGGCCTCTAAAAAAGCCGGCGTCAGCGTAATATTGGGCACGGTCGGCACCACGATGGTGTGGGCGCCCATCTGTGCCAATTGATTCACCTGATCGGCTGCCGCCATGGCGCTGTTGATGGCCGTGTTTCGACCGGCCTCTTGGCCCTGTGCGAGGCTGGCGGCCAAGTCATTGCCGCCTATCCAGTGGATGTATAGGCCTTTTGGGTCGGCTTGGTTGTGATGACTGTGTTGGTATTGCTGTAGTTGGTGTTGGGTGTTGTAAGGGCCTAATTCGGGCACGGCGACGCCGCCTGCTTGGGCATAGTTAAAGCCGCCTTGGTTAGAGGGGTTTAAGGACAGGCCGTAATGCTGGGCGATGCGTTCATTATACAAAGGGTTTTGGTCGCCATTGTAGGTGTAGCGGCCATTGTTGCCACCGTCGCTGAGGCTGTCGCCAAAAACGTATAGTTGGCTGTAGGCGCTGGCGCTTGTCGTGGGTAGGGCCAAAAGGCCGGCATAGAATAGGGCGACTGCCTTGCGCGTTTTGGGTTGCTGGGTCATTTTTGTGTTCTCCTGGTGGTGTGATGATTAAGGCTGTTTCGCCCTTATGGATTTATTGTTGTTATGCCTTTGGTCTTAACGATAGCAATACCATGTTTGCCCCTAAAGCGGAATCCGCTTGCGTTTTACGGGGTGATTTTGTGGCGTAATGGCCACGAATGGGCCGGTATGTCATTGAGTGTTAATGCACTTATTAATTCTAATG